>JASHYG010000205.1 GCA_030043215.1 Gammaproteobacteria bacterium | reverse complement strand
TGCCGCCGCCTTCAGCAGTTGGCTCGCTCCCACACCATGTCAGGCAAGTCTGTCGCCTCCGCTGCATCGCGCAAGCTGCCCGAGAAGATCGGCAAGTACACGGTCATCAAGGAGGTCGGGCGCGGCAGCACGGGAACGGTTTACCTGTCGCACGACGCGTACTACGGACGCGACGTCGCGATCAAGCTCTACAACATCGATGCCGGGGGTGACGAGGAGCGCGCGCGCATCGCGCGCAAGATGTTCCTCTCCGAGGCACACCTCGTCGGCATGCTCCAGCATCCGAACATCCTGCCGATCTACGACGCCGGCGAGGAGAACGGCTATTGTTACGTCGTGACGGAGCACGTGCACGGCGCCCGCACGCTGTCGGCGTACTGCCGGGCGGACAATCTGCTGCGCGTCGACGACACCGTCGAGATCATCTACAAGTGCGCGAAGGCTCTGCACTACGCCCACTCGCGCGGTGTCATCCATCGCGACGTGAAGCCCTCCAACGTCATGCTGACCCAGGATCGGGACGTTCGCGTCATCGACTTCGGCATCGCCCTGGTCGCCGACTCGGACATCTCCCGCATCGAGGGCATCGCCGGCAGCCCCTCGTACATGTCGCCCGAGCAGGTGCAGAGCCTCGAGCTCACCAACCGCTCGGACCTGTACTCCCTGGGCGCCGTGATGTACGAGCTGCTCACCGGCTCGCGGCCGTTCCGCGCCGGGAACCTCCAGAAGCTGCTGCATCAGATCGTCTACGCGACCCCGGCTCCGATCCACACGCTGCGCAAGGAGGTTCCGGAGTACCTGGAGAACGTCGTCGCCGGCGCGCTGCAGAAGGACCCGGCGAAGCGCTACAAGAGCGGGCTCGACTTCGCCGCCGAGCTCACGAGAGTGCACCAGAAGCTGCGCGAGCAGAACGCGCGCATCGACCGCCAGGAGCAGTTCGGAGTGCTGCGGCGCTTGAAGTTCTTCCACGAGTTCTCGCACGCCGAGATCTGGGAGGTGCTGCGCGCGAGCCACTGGCAGAACTATGCGACGGGCGAGGAGATCGTCAAGGAAGGCGAGATGGACGACCGCTTCTACATCATCGTCTCCGGGACCTGTGCGGTGGAGCGCCACGGGCAACGGCTCGGCGCGCTCGAGACCGGCGACTGCTTCGGCGAGGCGAGCTACCTGCCGGGCGCGAAGCGCACCGCGACCGTGCGCGCGCTCGACGGTGTGACCGTGCTCAAGGTGAGCTCGACGCTGCTCGAGCAAGTCTCGGCGTCCTGCCAGCTGCGCTTCAACCGCGTGTTCCTGAGCACCCTCATCGGGCGCCTGCAGAGCGGCGAGGAAGTCCCGAGCTGAGCCCGAGCGCGGCGCCGCTCGCAGCAGCGGGCGTCGCGCACCCCCCTCAGTCGCGCTCCTTGTCGCGCTCGATGCGTGCGTAGGCGGAGTGGTTGTGGATGGACTCGAAGTTCTCCGCTTCCACCACGTACGCCGCGATGCGCTCGTCGCGGTTCAAGCGCACCGCCACGTCGCGCACGATGTCCTCGACGAACTTCGGATTGTCGTACGCGCGCTCCGTCACGTGCTTCTCATCGGCGCGCTTGAGAATCCCGTAGAGCTCGCAGGAGGCCTCGGACTCCGCGATCTCGATGATCTCCTCGATCCACACGTGGCTCACCGCCTTGACGGCGATCGTGACGTGCGAGCGCTGGTTGTGCGCGCCGTACGCCGAGATCTCCTTCGAGCACGGGCAGAGGCTCGTGACCGGTACGGCGATGCGGATCCAGAGCTCGGTACGGCCGTCCCGGTGCTCGCCGACGAGCGTCGCGCGGTAGTCCATCAGGCTCTCGACCCCCGAGATCGGCGCGCGCTTCATCACGAAGAACGGGAAGCTCATCTCTATGTGGCCCGCATCCGCCTCGAGCCGCTCGGTCATCTCCCGGAGCATCGCGCGAAAGGAGTCCACCGAGATCTCCCGCTCGTGCAGATGCAGCACCTCGATGAACCGCGACATGTGCGTGCCCTTGAAATCGTGCGGCAGGCTCACGTACATGTTGAAGCTCGCGATGGTGTGCTGCTCGCCCGTCGCGCGGTCCTTCACCCGCACCGGGTGGCTCACATCCTTGACGCCGACGCGGTTGATCGGGATGCGCCGCGTATCGGCGCGCCCCTGCACATCCTCCATCGTGAGAAGGTCCGGATCGTTCGCGGCGGCAGTCATCAAAGCTCCTCATCCTCTGCAAGCAGCCGTCGAGCTTGCCGCGCGCCGGCCAGTCCGTCCAGCGGCGCCGGCTCGCCGCCGTCGTGGCGGACCCACCAGCGCTCGACCGCCTCCATGAGGCTCGCGGCATCGAGGCCCGCCGAAACGAGGCAGTCCTCCCGGGAGCCGTGCTCGACGAAGCGGTCGGGGATGCCGATCTGCAGGAGCGGGACTGCGAGATCCTCCGCAGCGAGCAGCTCCCCGACCGCGGAGCCGGCTCCGCCCGCGACGACGTTCTCCTCCAGCGTGACGATCGCGCGATGCCTCGCCGCGACGGCGAGCGTCGTGTCCTCATCGAGCGGCTTCACGAAGCGCATGTTGACGAGCGTCGCATCGAGCCGCTCGGCGATGCGCGCCGCCGGCTCGACGAGCGCGCCGAAGGCGAGCAGTGCAAGGCCGCTGCCGCCCTCGCGCCGCACCTCGGCCTTGCCGACGGGCAAGGCCGTCATCTCCTGCGAGACCGCCACGCCCGGCCCGGTCCCGCGCGGGTAGCGCACCGCCGCCGGCCCCTCCAGCGTCGTCGCCGTGTACAGCATCTGCCGGCACTCGTTCTCGTCCGCCGGAGCCATCACCACCAGGTTCGGCACGCAGCGCAGGTAGGTGAGGTCGAAGCTCCCCTGGTGCGTCGCCCCGTCCCCGCCCACGAGCCCCGCCCGGTCGATCGCGAACACCACCGGCAGGTTCTGCAGCGCCACATCGTGGATCAACTGATCGTACGCGCGCTGCAGGAACGTCGAGTAGATCGCCACCACCGGCCTCAGGCCCGAGGCGGCGAGCCCGGCGGCGAAGGTCACCGCGTGCTGCTCGGCGATCGCCACGTCGAAGTAGCGGTCCGGGAAGCGCTTGGAGAACTCCACGAGCCCCGAGCCCTCGCGCATGGCCGGGGTGATCCCGATCAGCCGCGGCTCGCGCTCGGCCATCTCGCACAGCCACTTGCCGAACACCTGCGTGTAGGTCGGGCCGGCGGCCTTTTCCTTGTAAACCGTGCCGGTCCGCGGATCGAACGGGCCGGGTCCATGCCATTTGATCGGGTCCGCCTCGGCGGGTGCGTAGCCCTTGCCCTTCTGCGTGACGACGTGCAGGAGCTGCGGACCCTTGAGATGGCGGACGTTCCTCAGCATCGCAACGAGCGCATGGACGTCGTGCCCATCGACCGGACCGATGTAGTTGAGCCCCATCTCCTCGAAGATCGTGCCGGGCAGCAGCATGCCCTTCATGTGCTCCTCGGAGCGGCGCGCCAGCTCGAGGGCCGTCGGCACCCGGCGCAGCACGCGCTTGC
>JASHYG010000017.1 GCA_030043215.1 Gammaproteobacteria bacterium | reverse complement strand
TTGCCGTCCGGGAAGGCGCGCTCGTAAGTGGCTCGCGCCATGCGGTCCGCGCGGTCGGGCGCGGTATCCACGTGCGCCTCGCCCGCCGGCGGCTGAACGCCTCCGCTGTGGGTGTAGCCCGAGGCCGGGCGCTCGAACTGCGATAGATCGCCCGAGGTGCGCGCCATCCAGCCGAGCGCGGCGACACGCGTCGCGCCGGTGAGCGCTCTCACGGCCGCAGCCACCTCCGCGGGATAGGCCGCGTCCACTTCGTCCTTGTCGAAGAAGTTGGCGACCGCGCTGCGATGCGGGGTCAACACGAAGCCGTGCGTATCGAGCGTGAAATGATCCGCGATGGAACGCCCGTCACGAACCTTGACCACGTAGGCCTCGTACCGGCCCGTGTTGTGCTCCACGCCGGGCGCGACGAAGCGGCGGTTGACGAACGACCCGGGGGCGACGTAGACGATCTCCGCATCGACGCTGCGGACCGAGTCTTCGAGATTTGCCGCCGACATGAGGTGCCCCCCGCACAAGCTTCGTCCGATGCTGGTCCTTCTGCGCCTGCGACGCCCGAATGTATTAGACGCCCCACCGGCGCGCAAGCCGCGCCAGGGACCGGGCTTCCCGCACGCTCATTCGACGGGAAGCGCCCGATAGAGCCGCTCGTCATAGGGCGAGCCGAGCCATGGGCCCACGCTCTCCCGGAACGCGCGCGCAGCCCCGCTCGCCGCGAAGGCCTCGAAATCGCTGCGGCGCTTCCATACCGCGACGAGGTTGAAATGGTTGCCGCGGCTCACCTGCTGCCAGACCTCGAACTGGAGGCTGCCGGGACTGCGGCAGGCCACTTCGGCAAGACGCGCCAGCGCGCTCTGCGGTCCCGCGCCCATGGGCCCGGCGATATCGAGATGCGCCACGACGTAGAGCGGCGCGGCGGGCGCCGGCGATGCAGCGCTCGCGAGCGGCACGGCCGTTGCGGGATGCCCGTTCGGACAACCGAGTTCGAGGTCACGATAGGCTCGGCGGTCGAGCGGCGCCGTGAGCAAGGCGCTGAGCGATTGCAGAGCGGGCTGCGCCCGCCGCTCGAGCGTCGTGAGTGCCGCGGCATCCTGCGCCCTCTCGAGCAGCAAGAACCTCCCGGGCCGGCCGAGCTCCTGCAAGACCGTCACCTCGGGCGGCGTCGCTCCTCGGCGTAGAGCCCGAGAGTACTGTCGCAGCATGACCGCCGTGCGAGGGGACGCAGCGCCTGTCACCTCGACGAGCGTGAGCAACCGCGCAGGGTCGCCACGCGCCTGCAGCAACGGGTCCGTGCCGAGTAGCAACAGGACGGCCAGCGCGAGCCACCGCGAGCGAGCCGGTATTGAGCCAGGGTTGCCGAGCATCGGCGGTCTGCCTGCAGCGCGAGAATGCGCCCTCGCCTGGCAGTATTTGCCATGGCCCGGCGGAGCTCAAGTGAGGAGAATACCGACGCCGCGTGTCCGGGGATCGAATACGACCCGCGCCTCCCCCCGCTCGAGCTGGCGCATGACCTGCGCAACCTTGGTCTCGAGCGAGATCTCGCGATCGCCATAGTCCGTGCCCTCCCGCAGCACGAACGCCTCGACGACGCCCCGCAACGCTCGAGCGGAGAGCGCTCCGTACGGCACCTCGATGAGTTCGGGAGGCGCGCTCAACGGCGCCGGCCGGCAGACTCAGATGATCGCTCGCGCCACTGCATTTTGGCGCTCAATCCGAGATCCATGATCGTGCTCCTGGCATTTGCGGATCAACGGTGCTAGGGTCCCGCTCATGTCTCTTCGCACGATTCCAGCAGGCCTTCCGCGATACGGCGCATTCGCGCTGCGATCGCCTGCGCCTTCCTCCCTCGCGCTGCGCTCGCTCGCGCTGCTGCTCCTGCGCCGCCAGGCGCACTAACCCCCGACGCGCCACCGGCCGGCGCTCACAAGGCCGGAACCGATCGACCGTTCCATCCGCGGACACGGCTGCTCCGTGCCGCTCGCGAGAGACTCGCTCATGTTGACACATCCCTCCGTGAAATATCGCGCCTTTGCGCCCATCGATCTGCCGGATCGGCGCTGGCCCGGCCAAACCCTGACGGCGCCCCCGATCTGGTGCAGCGTCGACCTGCGTGACGGCAATCAAGCCCTCATCGAGCCCATGGACTCACCCCGGAAGCTCACGCTGTTCCGCGAGCTCGTGCGGATCGGCTTCAAGGAGATCGAGATCGGGTTTCCCTCGGCCTCGCAGACCGAGTTCAACTTCGTGCGGGAGCTCATCGAGACGGACCAGATCCCAGACGACGTGACCGTGCAGGTCCTCACTCCAGCGAGGCCGGAGCTCATCGAGCGGACGCTCGAGGCGCTCCGCGGCGTGCGCCGGGCCATCGTGCACCTTTACAACTCCACCTCGACCGTGCAGCGGCGGGTGGTGTTCAACCTCGACCGCGCCGGCATCACGGCGATCGCCGTGAGAGGGGCAGCGCTCATCCGGCAGCTCGCGGAGCGGCAGCCGCGGACAGACTGGATCTTCCAGTACAGCCCGGAGAGCTTCACCGGCACCGAGCTCGACTACGCGGTGGAGATTTGCGACGCCGTGACCGCCGTATGGGAGCCGACCCCCGCGCGCAAGGCCATCCTCAATCTTCCCGCCACGGTCGAGATGGCGACACCGAACGTGTACGCCGATCAGATCGAATGGTTCGGCCGGCACGTCGCGCGGCGCGACAGCATCACGCTCAGCGTTCATCCGCACAACGACCGCGGCACGGGAGTTGCCGCCGCGGAGCTCGCCATGATGGC
>JASHYG010000204.1 GCA_030043215.1 Gammaproteobacteria bacterium | reverse complement strand
AACAACTTCGTCGCAAGCGCCGTGTGCAGCCCGCTCCAGGCGCGGGCGAAACTCGGATCGAGCTCCAGGGCTTCGCGGTAGATCGAGATCGCGCGCAGCAGATCCGCGTGGCCGCTCTGACAGTACAGCCCCCGAGCGCGCAGGTACTTCTCATAGGCGCCGACATGGCTGGTGCCGCCGGCAACCCGCACCGTCTTGCCGACGCCGAGCGTGATACTCAAGGCCCCTGCCACAGCTCGCGCAATGCCCTCCTGGATGGCAAAGACGTCATCGAGCGTGCGGTCATAGATCTCCGACCAGAGATGGGTGCCCTTGACGGCATCGATGAGCTGGGCAGTGATTCGCAGGCGACTGCCCGCTTTGCGCACGCTGCCTTCCAGAAGATGGTTGACGCCAAGCTTCTCGCCGATGACGCGCAGATCCTCGTGCTTGCCCTTGAAGTAAAAGCTCGAGGTTCGCCCCGCCACTTGCAGTCCTTTGAGCTGCGCCAGATGGTTCAAGAGCTCCTCGGACAGCCCGTCGGCGAAGTATTCTTGCTCGGGGTCGGAGGACATGTTGGTAAAGGGAAGAACCGCGATCGACACCCCTTCGCCGCGTGAGGCGGACTTGGCCATAGGTCGAGCCGCCACGTTGCCACCCACCGGCGCCGATCGAGCGGGGGCCCCGTCGCGCTCCACGAACCGCCGCACATCGGCCAGGAAGGTGATCCACGCCGGATCGGCGACGGCACCCTGCCAGTGCGAGAGGTCCGCGGTCTGCGTGAGCTCGAACATGATCGGGCGGTCGCAGGGCTCGATCATCGCGGGGACGAGAGTTTTGTTGCGATCGGCGAGCGTCGCCTCGGCGCGCACCCAGCGGGAGACGACCGACTTCTTCGACCACAGCACGACGACGGCCTTCGCCGTCCGCAGCGCGCTTTCCGTCACCTCGTCGTACGCTTCCCCGGAGCGCAGCGTCGCGTCCCACCAGACGCTGAAGCCCTCGCGCTCGAAGGACTCCGCGAACCGGCGCGCCGTCGCCTGGTCCTCGCGGTTGTAGGAGAGAAAGATGTCGGGCGGCGCGGTCATGCGGTGAACTGGCTCAGCTGGCGGGCTCGACTTCGGCGTGGATCTGCCTCAATGCCGCGACGGCATCAGCGGCGCGCGCAGGATCGGGGAGCGAGCGAGCGATTTGGGCGGCGTGCTCTTCCAGCGTCAGCGACGGCTCCGTCGCCCGCATGTCGCGCACGGCCTGGTGGGCCTCCTCCCGCTCACCGAGCCGCGTGGAGACGATCGCCTTCCACTTGTGGGCGAGCACGAAGTTGACATTGAGCTCGAGCGAGCGATCGACCGCCTCGCGGGCCGCCTCGAGGCGGCCCGCGGAGAAATGCGCGAGCACGCGAAGATACTGGGACATGTACAGATAAAAGGCCCGCGGCGAAAGCCTCTGGTCGGTATCGAGCTCGGCGATCGCCTCGGCGTACTGCCCGAGGCTCAGATGCGCCCACGCCAGACAAAAGTACGCGTGGGCGACATGGGGCGCCAGCTCGAGCGCGCGCTTCGCGAAGCGCAGCGCCGTACGGGGATCGCCGATGGCGCTGCTCGCCGTGGAAACTTGCCGCAGAACCCACGGATCGTTGCTGTCAAGGTCGACGGCTCGCTTGATGCGCGCGCGTACCTCGTCCCGCGCCAGCTCGATTCCGAAGAGATAAAATCCGTACGTCAGCCACGCAGCCAGCTGCGCGTGAGCCCGGGCATAGTCGGGCGCGATGAGAGAGGCTTGCCGTGCTTCCTCGATACCGACTCGCACGCTATCGGAACTCGCGTGGGCACCGGACGCGAGTGAGCGCAGCGCCCGCTCCCAGGCGGACCAGCCGCCGGACTTCCTGGCTGCGCGCTCGAACTCGAAGCGCGAGATCTGCTGCTCCCCCACATGGCTCGCGACTTCAATGGCGAGCGACTCCTCGAGCGCGGCGAGGTCCTCGAGGGGCCGATCGTATTTCTGCGTCCAAACGATACGGCCGGCGTCGGCTTCGAGCAGCTCGACCATCAGGCGCAGGCTCGTCCCGATGCGGCGGATGTGGGCCCGCATCGCATAGCGAGCATCGAGCTCGCGGGCAACGGCGCGCAGATCCACGGCGGCGCCATGCTGGGCGGCAACCGCGACGGGCGTGATGACCTTGGCCCAGCCGTGCTGCGACAGCTCGGCGATGACCTCGGAGGTGAGGTCTGCGGCGAAGGCTTCATCCTCGGGGAGGCCTGAGCGGCTCGCGATCGGAAGCACAACGAGGTTGGGCTCTCCGCCTCTTTCGGATGCCGAAGATGCTGGCGCGGATGAAGCGATTGCGGGGGCGTGGGCTTCTGCGGCACCGGGGCCGCTCCGTTCCACGAATCGGCGCACGTCCGCGACGTAGGCGCACCACGCCGGATCGTTCACATCGCCCTGCCAGTGCGAGAGGTCCGCGGTCTGGGTGAGCTCGAACATGATGGGGCGGTCGCAGGGCTCGATCATCGCGGGGACCAGAGTTTTGTTCCGATCGGCCAGTGTCGCCTCGGCACGAACCCAGCGCGATTCCACCGAGCGCTTGGACCACAGCACGACGACGGCCTTGGCGGATTTCAACGCCCGCTCGGTCACCTGATCGTAGGCCTCTCCGGAGCGCAGCGTCGCGTCCCACCAGACTTTGAAACCTTGGCGCTCGAAGGCTTCCGCGAATCGGCGCGCTACCGCCTGGTCCTCGCGGTTGTAAGAGAGAAAAATGTCCGGCGTCGCAGTCACAGGACGGACTCGGATTCGGACCAGAGTGAGCGCAGGAGTGCGATCAGCTCCTCTCTGAGCTGACTGCGGCCGAAGGCTCTGCTGATGACCCGTTCCCACATCGCGAGCGCTCCGGACTGCTCCGCCTGGCGCACTCGCGACCATAGCTGCTGCGCTTCCGCCACTCGGTCGTCCCTCCTGCATAGCATCGCTTTGAACATCAGCGCCGAATCGAAGCTCGGGAACAATTCGAGTGAGCGGTCAAAGGCCACGACCGCCTCGTTCCACCGGCCGGCGAGGACATGTGCACAGCCCTGATAATTGAAGTTCGCGTAATTGTCGGGCGCGCCAGGCGACGCCGCGATATCCGCTTCGAGATGCCGCAACGCCTCGTCGGGGCGATCGAGAAAGACGCACGC
>JASHYG010000203.1 GCA_030043215.1 Gammaproteobacteria bacterium | reverse complement strand
GGGCCGTTGGAGCGACGCGCTCGCCAAATACGGGGAGGCGCTGAGGTATGCTCCACGCTGGGCAGAGCTGAGGCAAGCGCGCGCCGCGACGGCGAGCCAACGGCGCTGACCGCGCGACGCCCGGACACGAGAGGCTTCGCCTCACGAGAGAAGTCAAAAGAAGGGGCATGAGATGGCGGAAGGTCTACTCGGCGGCGTCCTCGGCAACGAGGATGAGAAACCCGAAACGGAAGCGCCCGAGGCGCTCGCCAGCGCCGAGGCCTTCGCGGCGGCGGTCGCCGCGAGGCTTTCAGGCAATGATCCGGGCGTGGCGCGCAAGACGGAGGTCTTCCTCGACAGGCAGGCCGAGCTGCTCCAGATCCAGGCCGAGCATCTGAGAGATGAGCACGCCCTGCGCGTCGCCCACCTCGCACACCAGTCCCACCTTCTGATCGGCCAGCGCTTCGGCCAGGCGATCCGCCTGGCCTTTCAGATCGTGATCGCCCTGGTCGTTATCGTCATCGGCGCCGGCATTGTCGTGATGCTGCACGACGCCTTCAGCTCCCACAGTGTCGTCATCGATTCCTTCAATGCCCCCGCAGGGCTCGCCTCGCGTGGGGTGACCGGCACCGTGGTAGCGAGCGAGGTATTGAACGAGCTCACCCGGCTGCAACAGGCCACCCGCACCAGCGACCTCGCCCAGCAGAAGCGCAGTCTTTCAAATGGCTGGTCGAACGCGGTGAGGGTCGACGTGCCGGAGACGGGAGTCTCGCTCGGGGAAATCTCGCAGCTGCTCAGGGCCCGGTTCGGCCACGACCTGCACATCGGCGGCAGCCTCGTGGAGAGCGCATCGGGCGGCCTCGCGCTCACCGTGAGCGGCGACAACCTGACACCGAAGACCTTCACCGGCGGTGCCGACGATCTGGACAAGCTCGTGGTGGACGCTGCGCAGCACGTCTACTCGCAGTTCCAGCCTGCGCTATGGGTTCACTATCTCGTGGACACCGGGCGGTGTCCGGAGGCGATCTCCGTCAGCGAGTCCCTCTATGACACCGGCGACGACCAGAGTCGTGCCTCGATGCTGACGGACTGGGCCACGTGCCTATCGACGGACAATGTCGATGTCGCGACCACGGCTCGCTCGCGTCTCCAGATGTACCAGGAGGCGATCGCGCTCGACCCACAATTCTGGTGGGCCTACGCCATGGAGGAGAACGATCTGACGGCACTGGGCGAGGAGGAAGAGGCCTGGCGCGTGGGCCAATCGGCACGCCGCGCCGCCGGTTCGCGGGTTTCCCAGCTGGTTGCCAGAGGGGAGCCTGCTCTTTACCTATCGGATATGTTCTTCACTCACGACCTCCAGGCGGCGACCCAGGAGTTCATCGCCGATGCGGCGGCAAACGGAGGCAGCGGATCGAAATCCTCAGGTACGAACAGCGAGTATATCGCCATCGCCGAAGCCGAGCTCCACGATCGCGCCGCCGCGGCGCTGACACTGCAAGCCCTGCCGGCGCAATCGTCCCCGGGCAAGATTCACTGGGATCGGGCGCTGGTGGACGGAGAGCTCGGCGACACGGCTGATGCGGACGCGGAATGGCAGGGGACTATACCCGGGCAGTCGTTCAATATCAGTCTCGAATGCGCGTTCGCATCCATCGAGGAGGCGGCCGGCCATCCCGACAGAGCCGATGCGATTCTCGCGCTACCTGGCGCCGAACACCTGGTGGATTGCCAGCGCTTTCGCGGCGACATCCTCGACCACCGCGGCGACTGGGCCGGTGCACAGCAGGCGTACGCTCAGTCGGTCGCACTCGCTCCGGACCTCCCCGCCGGCTACTACTCCTGGGGCGTCGCGCTCGCGCGCCACGGCGACCTCCCGGGCGCCATCGCCAAACTCCAGGCCGCCAACCAGCGTGGCCCGCACTGGGCCGATCCATTGAAAGCCTGGGGCGACGTGCTCGTCAAGCAAGGCCACCCGAAGGACGCCCTCGCGAAGTACGACGAAGCGCTGAAGTACGCGCCGAACTGGGCCGCGCTGAAGCAAGTTCGCGACGCGGCGGCGAGGAAGTCACCCTGAGTCCGCCGGTATTCATGCCCGGCACGTTTCCGCGGAAACGGACGTCGGATCACGCTGGCGCACGCGGACGTCGTATCCGTCGTATACCATCGCGGAGAAGCCGTACCATGTGGACACCCGCAGAGTATTCACCATGGCCGACGATCTATTAGGGGGCGTCTTCGGTGGCGAGGACGAGAGCTCCGAATCGGTTGCGCCCGAATCGTTGACCGGCGCCGAGGCATTCGCAGCCGCCGTCGCGGCCATTGCGTCTCGCCAGGATCCCGAAGTCGCGCGCCGCACCGCGGAGTTTCTGAGCGATCAATCCCGGCTGCTGAGAACCCAGGCCCAGCACCTCGAGGACGAACACGCCTCCCGTCTGGTCCATCTGCGCCTGACGGTCTCCGCGGCGAAGCGCAAGCGCTTCGCCGACTACATGCGCAATGCGCTCTACGCATGCATTGCGTTGTTGGCGCTGGGCGTACTCGCCGCCATGGCTCGCATGACGTTCGAGGCGATGAGCGACCACAGCCTCGTCGTCGAGGACTTCACCGTACCGTCGGACTTTGCGGCGCGCGGGATGACCAGCCAGGCACTCGCCGAGGACCTGGCGAGCCGCGTCGAGGCCATTCGCGCCACCGCGAATCAACATTCCGCCAGTTATTCGAGCGACGTCCGCGCGGATCAGGCCGCCGCCTTGAGGGTGCAAATCCCCGAGACCAGTATCTCCATCGATGAGCTCGAGCGATTCCTGCACCGGTGGCTCGGCCACGAGACGGTGGTGAACGGAGAGCTACGCGAAGGGTCGGACGGCCAGATCTCCATCGTCTTGCACATTGCCGGTGCCGATCCGATCGTGGTGCAAGGATCGAGCGCGGATCTCGATCATCTGATGCAGGCGACCGCAGAGAGGGCGTTCGCAATTTTCGACCCCGTCAATAACGTGGTCTATCTCGAGGTCACGGGCCGCCCGGGCGAGGGCTACGACGCGGCCGTGCGCTATGCGCAGAGTGCGAGCGTGGCAATGTCGAGCCGAGACCGGGCCGATGCCTACGCGTTGCTGGCCAATGCGGATCCGGACCTACGCCGCGCACTCTCGAGAGCGCTGGTCGCGATCGACACCGACCCGCGCGTGCTGATCGCCTGGATGATGGCTGCGGCGACCAGCTCCGCTCTGGGTCACGACGAGGCTGCCGTCGATTTCGCTCGCAAGGGACTCGGAACGCGGAGGCGAGACCAGCCCGCCGCCCAAGTGGATAACTATTCCGCGCTCATTGTCGGTGCGCGGATCCTCATTGACCAAGCCATGGGCGACTTCGCGGCATTCAAGGGCGATGAGCAAGCTCTTGTTCGCGCCTCGTACCGACGGTTCATCAATTCATATACCTCCGAGGCGGGGGCGGCCGCGCTATTGCATGATGAGGAGCACGCCCGACAGGACCTCACCCGCGCGCTCGCCGCCGGGCCTGTGGACACCAACGTGCTGAAGGCCCGCTGGGAGGTCAGCTCGGCGGCAGGCGACTGGACGCAGGCGCTCGGGGCCGCCAAGGCCTTGGTCGCGGACGTGCAAGCGCAACAGTCCGCGACACCGAGTTCCGAGTTCGCCGCCCGCGTGGCGCTGCTGGGCGATACCGGGTACCGTCCCTTGCTCGCCTACGCCGAGGCGATGACCGGCGACACTGCATCCGCCACCGCGCTCATCTCGCAGACCCCGACCGACTGTTATCTCTGCGTGCGAATGCGCGCACGGATCGCCGCGGTGGCGGGCGATGCGGCAGGCGCCGACCGCTGGTTCGCGGAAGCGGTGCGCCAAGCGCCGGATTTGCCGATGGCCTACTTCGAGTGGGGACAAGTGCTTCTCGCGCGGGGTGATCTCACGGGCGCCGCACGGGAGCTTTCCCTGGCTCACGACAAGGGTCCGCACTTCGCCGATCCTCTCAAAGCCTGGGGTGACGTGCTCGTGAAGCAGGGTCGCGGGAAAGAGGCCGTCGCCAAGTACGATGAGGCTCTGAAGTTCGCCCCGGCCTGGGCGGCACTGAAGCAGGCCCGAGCGGCCGCTGCAGAATCCACGCGTTGACGCCCGTTCATGGGCACCCGCCATCGTGCAGGCGTTTCCGCGGAAACGGACGTCCGACGGACGTAGTTCACGACGTCAGATCTCGACGTCGCCGCGAGTTCCGGTCTCCAGAATAACTCGACCAACGCATCAAATTTGTGAGCTGACGACCGAACCGCTCTGAGTTACGCTGAGCTTCCGCGATTTCAGTGAAGCACCGTTGACTGTCCCTACCGGCGGTCTACCATTCATGGCCGTGCAGCCCAAATCCCTCGAGCTCCTCGACAAGGCACGATTCCCGGCCGACCAGGCGCGGGCCATCGTCAACGTGGTCGAGATCGAGATCGACGGAGCGCGAGAC
>JASHYG010000202.1 GCA_030043215.1 Gammaproteobacteria bacterium | reverse complement strand
GCATCGGCTTCTTCGACCACATGCTCGAGCAGCTCGCCAAGCACGGAGGCTTCGCGCTCGACCTCGCGTGCGAGGGCGATCTCAACGTCGATGAGCACCACACGGTCGAGGACTGCGCGCTCGCGCTCGGCGAGGCGCTGCGACGCGCGCTCGGCGGCAAGGCCGGAATCGCCCGCTACGGCTTCCTTCTGCCGATGGACGAGTCGCGCGCCCAGGTGGCCATCGACCTCTCCGGCCGCGCCTATGCGGTGTTCGAGGGGAAGTTCGGCCGGGAGCAGATCGGCGGCCTGCCGACGGAGCTCGTGCCGCATTTCTTCCGCTCGCTCGCCGAGAGTCTCGGCGCCGCGATTCACGTGAGCATTGCCGGTGAGAACTCCCACCACATGGTCGAGGCCTGCTTCAAGGCGGTGGGCCGCGCGCTGAGGCAGGCGTTCCGGCGCGAGGGCTACGAGCTGCCGAGCACCAAGGGCGTGCTGTGAGCGAGGTCGTCATCATCGACAGCGGAGGCGCCAACCTCGCCTCCCTGCAGTTTGCCCTCGAGCGGCTCGGGGCCCGGGCGAGCGTGTCGAGCGACACCGCGCAGATCGCGGGGGCCCCACGCGTGATCCTGCCCGGCGTCGGCTCCGCGCGGGATGCGATGCAGCGACTGCGGGCCCTCGATCTCATCGAGCGGCTGCCGAGGCTCGAGCAGCCCGTGCTCGGCATCTGTCTCGGCATGCAGCTGCTCTACGGTCTCTCGGCGGAAGGCGCGACGCCCTGCCTCGGAGTGCTGCCCGGCACCGTGGAGCGCCTCGCCTCGCAGCCGGGGCTGCCGGTGCCGCACATGGGCTGGAACCAGCTCGCGCTCACCGCCCGCGATCCGCTGCTCGAGGGCGTGCATTCGGGGGATTACGTGTACTTCGTGCACAGCTATGCGGCGCCGGTCGCCGAGATGACGCTCGCGACCACCCGCTACGGGATCGATGTCACGGCGGTGGTCCGGCGCGGAAATTTCTGGGGCACGCAGTTTCACCCCGAGCGCTCGGGGCGCACGGGCGCGGCGATCCTCGGCAATTTCCTGAGGGTGTCGTGATGCAGCTCTTTCCGGCAATCGATCTGCGCGGCGGACGCTGCGTGCGGTTGTACCGCGGCGACTTCGGCGCCGAGACCCGCTACGAGCTGCAGCCGCACGAGCTGCTCCAGCGCTACCGCGCGCTCGGAGCGGCCTGGCTCCACGTCGTCGATCTCGACGGCGCGAAGGACGGCGTGCTCGCGAACCGTGCCATCGTCGTGGCGCTCGCCTCCCAGCAGGCCGTGAGCCTGCAGGTCGGCGGCGGGATGCGCTCGGCGGAGGCGCTGAGCGATCTGCTGCGCAACGGTGTCGATCGGGTCGTGGTCGGCAGCGCGGCGGTGGAGCAGCCGCGGGAGGTTGCGCAGTGGCTCACGCATTTCGGGCCGGAGCGCGTTTGTCTCGCCTTTGACGTCCGGCTGGACGAGCGCGGTGAGCCGCGTGTCCGCACGCGCGGCTGGACCCAAGGCGGCTCCGTGAGCTTGTGGAGCGCGATCGAGCCCTACTGCATCTGCGGGCTGCGCCACGTGCTCTGCACGGACATCGATCGGGACGGCGCGCTCACCGGACCGAATCTCGATCTGTACCGGGAAGCCCTGCGCCGGTTTCCCGGTCTCGCCTGGCAGGCGTCCGGCGGCGTGCGCCACGCCGCCGATCTCACCGCGCTTGCCGGGACCGGCGTACACGCCGCCGTGAGCGGCAAGGCTTTGCTCGAAGAGCTCATGACCCCGGAGGAGCTGCGGCCATTCTTGCCAAACGCATCATTCCCTGCCTCGACGTCCGCGACGGCCAAGTCGTAAAGGGCGTCCGCTTCCGCGATCATCGGGTGGTCGGCGATATCCTCGAGCTCGCCGCCCGCTACCGTGACGACGGAGCCGACGAGCTCGTGTTCTACGACATCACGGCGAGTCCCGAGGCGCGCTCGGTCGACCGCGCATGGGTGCGGCGCGTCGCTCGCGGGCTCGACATCCCCTTCTGCGTCGCCGGGGGAATCCGCTCCGTCGCGGACGCGGAGGAGGTCTTGAACGCCGGCGCCGAGAAGGTCTCCATCAATTCCCCCGCGCTCGCCGATCCCGATCTCATCGACCGGCTGAGCGCCCGCTTCGGCGCCCAGTGCGTCGTGGTCGGCATCGACAGCCAGACGGTGCCCGGAGGCCACCGCGCGTTCGAGCTCGCCGGAGATCCCGGCCGCACGCGCGATTCCGGTCGCGACACGCTGCAATGGGTCGCGGAGGTCCAGGATCGCGGCGCGGGCGAGATCGTGCTCAACTGCATGGCGAGCGACGGCGTGCGCAGGGGCTACGATATCGAGCAGCTGCGCGCCGTCCGCGCGGCGTGCCGCGTTCCGCTCGTCGCCTCCGGCGGCGCCGGCTCCGCGGTCCATTTTCGGGACGTGTTTCAGCAGGCGGGCGTGGATGCCGCGCTCGCGGCGAGCGTGTTCCATACCGGCGCGATCGTGGTCCACGAGTTGAAGCGCGAGCTGCGCGACGCAGGCATCGAGGTGCGCCCATGGCCGTGACGCTGACATCCGCGGAGATCTCCCGTCTCGATTTTGCGAAAGGCGGCGGGCTGCTGCCGGTGGTCGTTCAGCACGCCGGAACCGGGGCCGTGCTGATGCTCGGCTTCATGAACGCCGAGGCGCTGAGCGCCACGCTCGAGCGCCGCCGCGTGGTGTTCTTCAGCCGCAGCCGGCAACGGCTGTGGGAGAAAGGCGAGACCTCCGGCAACGCCTTGCTGCTGGAGGACGTCCGCTGCGATTGTGACGCCGACACCCTGCTGATCACTGCCTGGCCGCAGGGCCCGGTTTGCCACACGGGTACGCGCACCTGCTTCGGCGACGAGGCGCTCACCGCCGCGGAACGGCTCGCGTTTCTCGCGGAGCTGGAGCGCATCGTCGAGCGGCGGGCCGCCGAGAGGCCGGAAGGCAGCTATACCGCGCGGCTGCTCGCGGAGGGCCCCCAGCGGCTCGCCCAAAAGGTCGGCGAGGAAGGCTTGGAAGTCGCGCTCGCGGCCGTGGGCGAGACCGACGAGAAGGTCGTGGCCGAGTCGGCGGACCTCCTCTTCCATCTGCTCGTGCTGCTGAGGGGCCGTGGGCTGTCGCTCGCCGACGTCGTTAGACAGCTCGAAGCGCGGCACGCCACGAAGAAGTAGCCGCGGCTAGCCGCGGCGTCCTCGAGAGCGCGTCACACGCTCTCAAAGTTGAACGTGCACCCGCACCGCGACGATCGACACGGGACCCCGGTCGCGGTTGTACCCGGGGTTTTCCACCCACTGATAATCGAACGACACGTGCAAGGCCGAGAGGATCTTCAAGCTGTAGTAGCTCTCGACGATATCCTCGTGGCCGGGATGGGGCAGCTCGCCGTCGCCGACCAGTACGCCGAGACCTCCAGCTGCGAGATAGCGCAGGCGATCGGCGGAGGCGGCATCCACGATGTCGGCGAGACCTACCGTGTCGTCGGGGCGACCCCATAGATCCCCCTGGAGTGACGTCCCGAGCGAGAGCGCGTGGTCGATGTCCGTGAACTCGTACGTCTCGACGTTGCCGCCGGCGTCTCCGAGGCGCGCGAACACTCCGAGATCGCCCGTGATCTGCTGCTCGAAGTCGAGCGAGACGCCATCGCGCTTACGATATTGCCGCACGGGGGCCGGATCGGCAGGGACCCCATTCTCGATCCCGTAGTCGATCGCATCCTCGAGCAGCGCCATGCGGGCCTCGCTCTGGAACACGGTCAGCGCAAGCTTGCCGGGGTGGCCGAGCAGCTGGTGCCGATGCTCCATCTCCAGATCGACCTGATACTCGTCGCAGCAGGGC
Source organism: Gammaproteobacteria bacterium (assembly GCA_030043215.1). Taxonomy (GTDB): domain Bacteria; phylum Pseudomonadota; class Gammaproteobacteria; order Steroidobacterales; family Steroidobacteraceae; genus JASHUC01. The sequence continues at coordinate 4,103 of JASHYG010000202.1, read as the reverse complement.
TCGAGGGTCGGGCTGTTCGGCACGTTCGACAGGTCGAAGATGCCGGCGCGCCAGGCCCACGGGCCGGTGTACCACTCGACCGCCGCCCCTACCGTGTACCCCCAGGAGTCCGCGGCATAGTCGAAGGTGCCTGCGTCGATGGCGGCCCAGTTGAGAAAATCCTGGGAGGGATCGTGGGCGTACTGGTTCGTGTCGAACACGTCGACGACCGAGAACTTGCCGACCGTCACCACCACTCGATCCGAGGACACCGCGCCCGCGAACTGATTGGGCCCGGCATCTACCGCCGTCCTGTCGTCCCCGAGATTGAACGTCTGCCGGACGAAGGCCCTCTGCAAGCGGAAATACGGCGGGTTGCTGCCGATCTTGTACGCCTCGCCGCTCGAGAAGCCCGCAAGGCCGAGGGTGTCATCGAGGCCGAAGCCTTCGTCGGCCTCGGGATCGAGCCACAGCTCGGCGCCCTGCCACAGCCGCGCCCCGAGGAACAGCGTCGCATCGGTGCTCTCCCGGCCCTGGTCTGGGCTCAAGCTGTTCGGTCCGCTGTACGGCGAGTGGAAGCCGTCGGTCTCCTGCTCCACGTACGTGGCCTGGCCGAAGAGGGCGAAGGGGGCGCTCGTCCCCGCAGCGGGACCGTCGGCGAGCGCGGCTCCCTCGATCACCCACGCCACGATGCAGGCGCATGCGAGCCAACCGATCCCGGCAGGCCACCGCGCGCTCGGGCGGCGACAGACAAAGGCTTTCTCGTGGGACCGGAACACGCGATCGACTCCCTGGAATCGGCCTCGAGGTAATGGTGGCGCCCCACTATTTCAAATAGGCGTGCACCACCTCGATGAGGTGCTGCGTCCCGTTCGCCCGCTCGCGGTCCCGGTCATGGGCCGGATCGGCCACGTGCAGGCGGATGTGATCCTCGAGCAGCTCCGCCATGAGACCATTCGCGGCGCCGCGCACGGACACGACGAGCTGCATGATCTTGGCGCAATCCTCGCCGGCGTCGAGCGCGCGCTCGATCGCCTCGACCTGGCCGCGGATGCGGCGCACGCGCTGCTTGAGCTTGATGCTGTCTTCGGTGGTGTGAGGCATCGGGTGGTCCTTATAGGGTGGGGGGTATAGTATATAGGGGCCGGCGCGGGCGCGCCAGCCGCGAGCGGACGGGAATCTCCGGTGCTACTGCGGCGCGAGTGTCTCGGCGTGCGAGTACGCGTCGTCGGCCTGCTGATCGCGCCCGCGCGCGCGCAGGGAGTCGCCGATGAGCCGCCAGGCGCGGGCCTGCGTCTGCGCATCCCCGGCCGCGAGCTGGAGCGCCTTGCGTCCCATGCTGCCGGCGAGCTCGTACTGGCCCGCGCTCTCGTGCGCCTCGCCGAGCATGATCCACAGCAGCGGATTCTCGGGCTCGATGCGCAGCGCGCGCTCGACGGTGGACTGGGCGAGCTGGGGATCACCGTTGGCCGCCTCCTGCCGGGCGATGCCGACGAGCGCTTCCGCCGCGGCTCCGAGCTGGAACGGCTTGGGCGGCTGCGGCGGCGTCGGTGCCGGCTGAGGTGGTGCCGGAGGCGGCGGAGTCGGCGTGGGCGGGAGTGCAGGCGGTGGCGCGGGCGCGGGGCGTGGAGCTGACTGAACGGGCTGAGACGGAGCCGGCTGATAGGTCGGCCCGATGAGCCCCGAGCAACCGGCAGTGAGCAGCGCCGCGAAAGCGCTCCCGAGCAGCGCGATGAGGCTTCGGCGTCCCGGAACGCTCAACGCACGAGTCCCCCCAGCCACTGTCCGGCGTGCCGGATGGCGCTCTGCACGGTGCTGTGGAGAGCCGTGCCGAGCGAGGCGCCGAGACAGCCGGGCTTGAGAGGCGGATTCGTGCCCGGCGGAACCGGGAGGGTGACCAGATCGTCGGAGCACTGGGCCGCGGCGCGCAGGCCTGTCGGGTAGTCGATCGTGATCTGCTCGAGCGAGTCCGGCATCGGAGCGCTCCAAGAGCTCGTCGCGATGTCAGCCATCAAGTGCGACCACACGGAGAGCGCCCCGGACTCGCCCGTGAAGCCGGTCGGCCCATCGTCGTCGTAGCCGACCCAGACCACCGCGAGGTCGCTACCCGAGAATCCCGCGAACCAGCTGTCTCGCAGATCCGGACCGGTGCCCGTCTTGCCGGCGGCGATGAGCCCGGGCGGCAGCACCGCACGGGCCGGCCGGCCCGTACCGCGCTCGACCACCTGCTCCAGCATGCTATCCACCTCGTACACCGTATCGGCCTGCGCAACGGGCTGCACCTCGACCGGAAATGCCTTGAGAGCCTTACCGTCCGCGCTGATGACGGCGCGCACTGCGCGCAGCGTCGTGCGAAAGCCCCCGTTCGCGAGCCCGCCGTACAACTGCGCCACCTCGAGCGGGGTCAAGCCCAGGGAGCCGAGCAGCAGCGAGGGATTCTTGGGCGGCTCCTGCTCGAGTCCGAACTGTCCGAGCGTGTGGATCACGTTGTCGAGACCCACGTCCATGCCGACGTTCACCGTCGCATCGTTCAGCGATTCGGCGAGCGCGCGCACGAGCGGCACCGGCCCCTCATCCTCGCGGTTGTAGTTCCTGGGCCGCCAGAGCTTGCCGTTCGAGAGCTTGATGCTGACCGGCTCGTCATCGACGAGGGTCGTCGCGTTGTAGCGCCCGGTCTCGAGAGCGGCAAGATAGACGAACGGCTTGACGAGCGAGCCGATCTGCCGGCGTCCGTCGAGCGCTCGATTGAACCCGTCATAGCTCGAATCCCGGCCGCCGACGACAGCGATGACGTCGCCACTTTCAGGCGCGGTGACGACAACCGCTCCCTCCAGCGGGATGCTGCTGTCCCGCCGCCGGTGCGTGCGATCGAGCCGGCTGAGCTGGCTGTCGAGGATGTGCTCGGCATCCGCCTGCACCCGCGGATCGAGATTGGTGAACACCTCGAGTCCGGCCTCGGTGAGATCCTGGTCGCGATAGTCGCGGCGGAGCGTGCGGCGGACCAGATCGAGATAGGCCGGGTAGTAGGCGCCGGCGGTCTTGGCCGTGATTCCGAGGGGCTGGGCCTGCGCGAGGCGCGCCTCGGTCTGCGAGACGACATGCTGCTCCACCAGCTCGTCGAGCACGAGATTGCGGTGCTTCAAGGCCCGGTCGGGATGTCGCCGCGGGTCATAGTAGGACGGCCCCCGCACCAGCGCGACGAGCGTGGCGATCTCCCGCAGATCGAGCTCCGACAGCGGCTTGCCGAAGTAGAACTCGGAGGCGAGGCCGAAGCCGTTGATCGCCCGGTCGCCGTCCTGCCCCAGGTGGATCTCGTTGATGTAGGCGTTCATGAGATCCGCCTTGCTGAAGTGCTCATCGAGCGAGATCGCCATGATCGCCTCGCGGATCTTGCGGGAGGCGGTGCGGCGCGTCGTCAGGAAGTAGCTCCTCGCGAGCTGCTGGGTGAGCGTGCTGCCGCCCTGGTCCAACCGGCGCGCGCGGATGTCGAACCACAGCGCCCGCAGGATGCCGACGAGATTGACGCCGCGATTGGTATCGAAGTTGCGGTCTTCCACGGCCTTCAGCGCCGCGGGCAGGAGCGGCGGCACCTCGGCGGGGGTGACGATGATGCGGTCCTCTCCGTGGATGGGGAAGATGCTGCCGATCAGCAGCGGATCCAAGCGGATGATGGGCACCGGCTGGCCCCTGGCGTCGCGCAGGCTCGTGATCGCCCCGTCCGCCGTGGCGACGGTGAGCAGCTCGGCAGGCCGCGCCTGATCGGCGAAGCGCGTGGCGCGCAGCCCCACGTCGATCTCCCCGCCGATCCGGCGGTAGGTCCCGGTGCGAACGACATCGTCGACGCGGCGATACGCGAGACGCTGCAGCTCGGTCTCCACGTCGTTGCCGGAGAGTGGCAGTCCCACGTACAGCTCGAGCGGCGCCGCGTAGACCTGAGCCGGCAGCGTCCAGCGCCGTCCTTCGAACTGTGTCACGACCATGCGGTCGAGCCGCATGACGTACACGGCCGCCGCGATGGCGCCGACCGCGGCGAGTAACAGGCCTGGGATGATCAGCCGGCGAACTTTCACGTCAGATGGAGATCTCCTCGGCGGGCTCGCGCAGATTGTACCGCGAGCTCATGG
>JASHYG010000201.1 GCA_030043215.1 Gammaproteobacteria bacterium | reverse complement strand
TGGAATCCCGACGCAACCAAGCAATGAACGGGGTGCGCTGCTGCCGTCTCGGCCTTGGGTTGAAAGCACCACCTCGAGCGATGAGGGATTCCCGTTGTGATAGTGCCGGGCTCTCGGTGCGAGGTTGCTGGCATGCTCGCACGCGCAGAGCGCCTCAGTCAGGAAGAGACTCCAATCATACCGGGCGCTGTCCCCGTGCGCAGCGCGCCAACGATCTGCAGCGCGCGATCCCAAGACTTGCGTGCCGCCTCCGCGTGATAGTGGCCCGGGTTGCCAGCCATCATGTAGGCGTGCGCCGCGCCGGCATGGATGACGAATTCGCAGCCCGTCGCATCCGCCACCCTTCTTACCGCTTCAAGCTCTGGCGGCGGCGCGAGATCGTCCCTGTCACCGTAGTGAAACGAGACCGGGCAGCTCGGCTGATCGCCGGGCTTCATCGACTTCGACACAAAAGTGCCGTGGAACGATACCCCAGCATCAATGCCAAGCCGGTCGCAAGCCGCCCGCCACACGTAGGGGCCGCCGAAGCAGAAACCGAACACGGCGATCTTGCCGTTGCAGATGTTGCGCCGCTTCAGCTCGCCGATGGAGCACTTGAGATCATCCATTGCGCTCGAGAAATCAATGCGCATCGCTCGGGCAATGGCGCGTTGGAAGTCACGAAACTCCAACACACCAGAATCCTGGTCGCGCCAGAAGAAGTTCTGAGCCAGCGCGACGCAGCCATGTTCGGCGAGGTCGTCGCACATCTTCTTCGTGTCCCGATCGACACCGAAGATAGTAGTAACCAGAATGACGCCCGGGCCCTTGCCGTCCTTCGGCGCGGAGAGATATGCATCGAACGTACCGCCGTTGGCCGCGATCTCTACCTGCTCGCCACCAGCCATGTTGTCCCTCCTTTAGCGGAATCCGGGTCGCACAGACGTGAGATTGCCTACGTTGGAGGTTAGGCCGACGTTTGTTGCCGATCAAGTCGTCCGCGAGAGAGAAGACGTGGGGCTTCTCGGCCAGGCGAAGTCGCGCTTGACATACAAAAGAAATACATGCTATCGTCGGGACCACTATGGGAATAATCACCGTCCGGTTGACTGATGAGGAGGAGCGGATGCTTGCCCGGCGCTCACGGCAGGCGCGCATGAAGCGTGCGACCTACGTTCGCATGCTGATCCGCGAAGAGCCCTTCGTCACCGGGGCCGACGTGCTCGCAGATGCGGCCAAGCGCAAGGGAGACGAGCGGTTGCGCGTGTCGCGCAAATCATGAGGAAGTGCCTGCTGGACTCGTCGTTCCTGATCGATCTTCTGAACGAGATGGCGGATGATCGAGAGGAGCGGGCGTTCGCGTGGTTGAGGCGCAACACCAAGGCGCAGCTATGGATCAGTCCGGTCACACTGGCCGAAGTCCTCGAGGGAGCAGAGGACGCGAGAGCCGTTAAGGCATATCTCGGGCGGTATGCCTGGCAGGGGATCCATCGAGCGCACGCGGAAACGGTGGCCACCCGTCAGAAGCGCAGCGCGCGTCGGATGGGTGAGAATGATGCCTGGCAGTGCGCCGTTGCCGAGCGCATAGGCGCAGTCGTGGTGGGGCACGATGCCGCCTTCGAATCACTCGGCTCACGATATGACGATCACCGTCGAACGCCGGATTCACCGCGTTGACTGGTTGACTTTCCTCCCTGGTCCGGCCGGCGCGATGTGAGGCCGTCGGGTCGCTCGTCCGGAATGCCGGTGGGTTCGATTCCCACCACTCGCTCCACTCCAAAACATCGCCAGGCAAGTCGCGGCAAAGGCGGGTGCGGCTGCGAGGTGCGCAGGTTATAGCGCAGACCGCTTGATGCCCGCGCGTTACTTCACCGGTCATCCGCGTCAGCTTGGGCAGGTCTTTGCTTCCCAGCATGCGCAACTTGGTTTTCCGGCGCTCACCTCAAGTGCTGGACCATCCACTCGGACCAGTCCTTGAAAACCTGTATCTGATGCACCGGGTCCGGCGGAAAATGGCCCACTACCGGAAACGCGATGAACTTCACCGGTTGTCCTCGATCCCGCAACGCATGAAAGAACTCGAATGAATTCGTGATCGAAACGCGCGGATCCCGCACATCGTGCAACAGCAGCAGAGGGGTCGTCACGTCGTCCACATACGTAATCGGCGACGCCTCGCGATATTTCGCCATATTGCTGCCGACCCACGGCGAGCCGCTGTAGATATACTTACGCTCGACGTTGTTGTCCGCCCAGTCGTACTGATCCACGAAATCCGTCACCGGCGCTCCCGCAACGGCCGTCTTCCAGATGTGATAATGCCCGATCAGCCAGGTCGTCATGTATCCGCCGTACGACCAGCCCGAAACGCCGATGCGCGACTCATCAATTGACGCGTGCTTCTCGAGCGCGGCAATTCCCGCCATCACATCGCGCCCGGGCCCGTCCCCGGAATCGCCGAAGATCGCTTTCGCGTACGCGTTTCCGAGATTCGTGCTGCCGCGATAGTTCGGCTCGAACACAATGAACCCCTGCGCCGCCAGGTATTGCCTGAATGACGAGAAGCCGACCGTCGAGGCTCCCTGCGGCCCGCCGTGAATGGCGAGAACCAGCGGATACTTCCTGCTCGCATCGTATCCAGGGGGATAAGTCACCACGCCGTCCTCGTGAAAATGGTTCGGTCCCCGCCAGTCAAAGCCTTCCGTGCGGCCTAACGCGAGCTGATCCATCCACGTATTGAGATCCGTCAAGCGGCGCGGCCGCGCATCCTCGGACACGAGATAATACAGATCGTTCGCACCGCCATCCGAGCTTGCAACGAACGCGATCTCTCCTTGCGGGCCAATCGAGAATGCGCCCGGTTCCAGGTCACCCAGCGAAAGCCTTTTTGCGCCGCCACCCAAAGTCTGAATCCACAAATAACGGCGCGTGCCTTCGTCCGCTTCCACCACCAGCGATTTGCCGTCGGGCATCCACTTTGGCGGGCCGATATCGAGATCAAGATCCGTCGTTACGTCGTTTCCGTCGCCCCCCGCAGCGGGAGCGACGTACAAATCCGTCAACATGCTCGGCTTTCCCTGGCGCGGAAACTCGTAGCTCACTTCGCTGCCATCCGGCGAAAACAGCGGAGCTTCCTCGAATCTCTCGTGCGTGGTGAGCTTGCGCAGCTGTCCGTTCGAGACATTCACCGCCCAAATGGCGCTCTCATCCGCGTCGCCAATGCTCGGAGCGGCTCGGCGCGGAAAAACGATCCATTGTCCGTCGCGCGACCACGAAAGCGGCGGCGGCCCTTCGACGTTCGGCGCCGATTCCGGCAGGCTCCACGTCCCCGAAGTCAGCCGCCGATTCCCGGTGCCGTCCGCCTTCACGATCCAGATGTGCTGCGGGCGTGGCGCGGCAGAAGTGAATAGCCCGTCGTCGCCCATCTCGAACGAATCCTCCTTCTGCGCGAGCGCCTTGTCATCAGGCGGATCGGGCGTCGCGTAGGCGATGCTCGCGCCATCCGGACTCCACGCGAACTGCTCCACTCCTTCCGGCGCATCGGTAATCTTGCGCGCGTCTCCGCCGGTCATCGAGAGCACGAACACCTGGCCCTTCTTCGCCTTGTCCTTTCCCGTTTCCGCCTCCGCCAGAAACGCGAGCCGCTCATCATGGAGAGACCATAGCGGGTCTCCTACGCCCAATTTGTCGAACGTCAGCGGCTGCTGGGCACCCGTCTTCACGTCGATCAGCACGAGCTGTGTGTCGTTCCGGTCATCTTTCATGTTCACGCGCGAAATCACCGCCGCGATGCGCGTGCCATCGTGTGAAATCGCCGGGCTCGAGATACTCACGATCTTCGCGAAATCATCCAGCGTGATTGGCCGCTTCTGCTGCGCCCCTGCGGCGCGGCAAATTCCCAAGCTCGCCACACCCGCCAGCACCAGCCCAACCACACGTACCGTTCGTATTCTCGGGTTCATTGTCGCACTCCAGAACGTCGCCGTTTTCGCACGCGAATTATAGTCGGCGGTGTCGTGGAACCACCACCACAAAAAAGCGCGCTCCGATTTGCACTCCCGAGGGCCGGATTGGTACAGGCAGAGGGTCGATCAGAGGCGACTTGAGACTCAGCGGCCATCGTTCATACCGGAGTGGGCCGACTCTCGAGCTGAATGGACTGGCCGACTGCGGCGGCTACGAGCGCATGGTGGAAGAGGGGGTGTCCCCCTGGCCGCAGCTCGGCTCTGTGGTCGCCCGACCATCTGAGAAAGTCGCCACGCCATCTTTCGCACGGATCTGCGGAACCAATAGCGAAGGTTCCGGAGGTAAACTGGGGCATGCCACCACGCAGGCGTGACTTCCTGGAGGCGCACATGAAATCCGTTCAGTTCTATCAAGTCTTCTTCCTCACGGTCTGGCTGGCCTGGCTTATCACGTGGTGGGTGTTCGCGATCAACGTGAAGACCACCATTCGCCGCCAGCCCGCGCTTTCGCGTCTGATGAACATGGTCTTGCTGTGGTGCGCCTTCGGACTACTGTTCTGGGGGCGGTTCATTCCGGTGCGTGGACTGATGGAGCGCTTCGTGCCTTTATCGCAGTGGCAATTCTGGGCGGCGCTCGGTGCCCTGTTGACCCTGCTCGGCCTGCTGTTCACCGTATGGGCGCGTGTCTACCTCGGGCGTAACTGGAGTGGCATGTTCGCCACCATCAAGGCCGATCATGAGCTCGTCACCGGGGGTCCCTACGCTTTGGTCCGCCATCCCATCTACTCAGGCCTGATGCTCGCCTTCGTGGGAACGGCGCTGGCAATTGGCCAATGGCGCGGCGTGCTGGCTACGGTGCTCGCGCTCCTCGCCATCGTCCACCGGATGATGGTCGAGGAGGGCTTCATGCGTGAGCAGTTCGGCGCTGCCTACGACTCCTACGCCAAGCGTGTCAGGGCGTTCGTACCCGGCGTGCTCTGATCGGCCAGTCACCGGCTACACCCCCACAAGACTCCCAACAGCAGTCGCTCGAGGTGGTAGACCTGCGGGCGCCGTGCGTGTTTGAGCGCAAACCGTTACCACACCAGCGCGGACCCCCAACGCCGCACTTGACTTATGCGCCATATGTGCCACAGTGCGACTATGGCACCTTTCAAGCTAACCCTGACACCCGGGACCTCGATCTTCGATCAGGTCG
>JASHYG010000016.1 GCA_030043215.1 Gammaproteobacteria bacterium | reverse complement strand
GTACCTCAGCGCCGCTCGGCCTGCGGGCGTGAGCGGTAGCTTGAAGCCCGGAAGATCCTTGCCGATGTTGCCCACCGGAGTCGTGGCCGGAGAGCCCTTCCAAAATCCGCTCAAATCCGGATGTCCGTCGGCGGTCCGGGGCGTGGGCTGCGGCGGCCCGGAGGGCTCCTCCCCGAGCAGCAGCGAGCGAGTCTCCGGCGAGTCCTCGATGTTCGGCGCGGCCGCGGATCTCGTGGCGGCGGGTCTCGTGGCGGCGGCGGACGAACCGGAGGTCTGGGCGTGGAGCCGGACCGCCATCAGAGCGAGGCCTGCGGCTGTCGCCGCGGCCAAGACGCTCGCGGGCCGGCGGGGAAGCGTTCGAGCCTTCAATCTCGTGTTCGACATGCTTGCTCTCGATGTTTCAAGAGAGATTCTCAGCCGGCTTCACAGCACGCCGATCGCCCGTCCGGCGAGTCCGACGGCAAGCCACAGGGCGAGCGACAGGGCGGCCGCCCATCTCAGCCAGAGGGGCGGCGCGCGGGGACCGGAGGCGTGACGCGCGGCCCGATACAACGGGATGCCGCACGCCACGGCAATGGCGAGCAGCAGCATCTTGGCCCGGAAGGCGGCGTTTCCGTAATAGCGCAGCGGCCCATCGGCGACCAGCAGGGCGCCGGAGCACACCATCACAATCAGTCCGCCGAGCAACAGGGGCGCGACGGCCTGCGCCACGCGCGCGAGCGGCTGGCGCTGCAGGGTGAGGCCGAGGGCCCGCAGTCCGAGCACGAGGACCGCTCCTCCGAAGATCGCAAGCGCGAGGAGGTGGATCATCTCGATGACCGCAAAGCCCCACGTCGAGGCTCGGATGGCGATACTGAGCCGCGTGTGTTCGAGCCATCGGAACAGTTCCAGCAAGGACACCTCGATTTTCCTGGCTGCGCCGCCACCGGCGGGCAGGCGCTGGGACTACTGATATGCAATGGCACGGCCGCACACGATGACGGCGCTCCAGAGCGCGAGGGAGCACAGCGCCGCGATCCGCGCTCCGGCGGGCGTGGCGGTCGCCGTATCCCATTCGGAGAGACGGCGGTATGTCCTCGAGTGGAAGATCCACGCATTCGCCGCGGCCAGCACGAGCAGCAGCAGCTTGATGCGAAATGCCGTGTTCCCATAGAGCTTGGCCGCTTCCGCCCAGAAGAGCAACGCTCCGCTCGACAGCATCACCGCGAACCCGAGCCAGGTGATCCTCACGAGGGGGTCCACCACCTCGGAGGTGGGCGCCTGTCTCAGCACCACGCCGAGCAGCCTCAGGTCGGCGATCGCGATGGTGCCGGCCATCAGCACGATGCCGAGGACGTGTACCGTCTCGATCGCGGAGAACAGATTGTCGGACTCCCGGATTCGTGTTCCGATCGACGAGTCGTTGATCCAGGCGCACAGATGCAGCAGCGCGGACACTGACGAGCCTCGAGTCCGGAAGAACGGTGCCGGGCCGTCAGCGAGCCAGCGCCGCGGCCTGCGTGTCCTCGGGGCCGCCATCTCCCGGCGAGCCGCCGTAGACACGGCGGCCGTCCGGGAGCGTGACGCGCCGAGCGTCGATCAGGTGCGATCCATCCTTCGCCAGGAATCCGTCAACGATGAGCTTGTCTCCGATCCTGATATCTCCCCGCTTCCAGCCCCGGCGCGAGAGAGCGCCGGGGTTGCCGCTTTCGCACGCCCAGCTCGAGACGACTCCTCTCGAGCTGAGCACATCGAGGTAGAAGTACGAGTGGGGGTTGGTCCACTCGACCTTCGTGATGGTGCCCACGAGGCGCACCGGCTTGTTGTCGTCGAACTCCGCCGAGAAGGAGTGATGCGCGAGCGCCGGCAGCGCCGCCGCGAGCGGCAGGAGCGCGAGGGGCAGCGCGAGAGGCCTGAGTCTCGGTTTCATGGCATCTCTCAGAAGCTGTACGTGATCCGCGTGTAGTAGTAGCCGCCGTCGATGCCAACGCCCGTGTTGGTGTCGTAGATCGCGGCGCCGATGTAGCGGTTCGCGGCCGGCAGCACCTCGGGGGTCTTGTTGAAGAGATTCCGGGCGCCGATGGCCCACTTCAACCCGAACGACCACTGATACCCGAGCTCCAGGTTGGTCTCGTAGCGCGCATTGTTGACGCTGTTGTAGAACACCGTCGTCGAGAACTCGTTGGGGCCGGCGAAGTAGGTGTCCAGGGAGTAGCTACTGCCATAGCGGAGCTCGTGCAGGTTCACGCTCCAGCCGGACAGAGCCCATATCCCACCGACGATGATCTTGCTCTCGGGCTGCGCGGAGGTGATGGTGGCGATGTTCTGGGCATTGAGCAGAGGGGCGCCGAGGGTGTCCTCGCCGATCGAGGTGACTTCGGTGTGCGTCCAGTTTGCCTCCGCATCCCAGTCGATCGAGCCGGCGTTGCCGAGATCGGTGCGGTAGTCCGCCGTCGCGTCGACACCGTACGTCTTCGTGTCGGCCCCGTTCGAGAAGTAGTTCGTCGAAACGTCCGCCGGATCGATTCCCGGTGGAAGCGTGATGTTCTCCCCCTCGAGCGCGGCGATGGCGATCGCGCCAGTGTATGTCCCGCCTTCGACGATGCGCTTGTCGATCTCGATCAAGTAGGCGTCGACGGTGGTGTGAAAGCCGTCGAGCGGCTCCGCAACGAAGCCGAAGCTGAAGTTCTTCGACTTTTCCGGCTGGAGCGGCACGGCGCCGAGGGCCACGGCCGCCGGAGAGTTGACCGCGAGCTGGCCGCTCGCGCCCGACGGCGAGACGTTGAGGTTGGAGAAGTACTCCTGCGCGAGCGAGGGCGCCCGGAAGCCGTTGCTCACCGTGCCGCGAAGCGCGAAGCGCGGCGTGAAGTCATAGCGCGTGGACAGCTTGCCGCTCGTCGCGTCGCCGAAGTCCGTGTAGTGCTCGTAGCGGCCGGCGACATCCAGCTGCCAATTCTCGATCGGATCGGCCGACAGGTCGACGTAACCTGCGTAGTTGCTGCGTTCCCACCAGCCGGCGCTCACCGGCATGATGCCCACATAGGACTGCGAGCCGCCGTCGATGTACGAGTCCGGATCTCCGGGGCTGACCGAGTAGGTCTCCCGCCGGTACTCGAAGCCGAACGCGGTGGTGAGGGGGGTGGGGAGCCCCACCTCGAAGGGCTGCACGAAGTCGAGGTTATTGGTCCACTGGGTGTCCTTGTTGGTCGCGATGTGGAACGATGTGGGCGTGTAGCCGGTGAGGTCGTACAACCCCGGGTTCCCCGAGTTGATCAGGCCGAAGCGGTCGTCATCGCCTCCGTAGGTCGTGCTCAGATCCCAGTGCCAGCCCCAGAGCTGCGTCCCTTTGACACCCCAGGTCGTCGAGAAGTCATTCTCCTCGATCGTCTCCGAGGGGGCGAATCCGTCGGGATACACTTCCGGGAGTATGGTCGGGAGCCGGTAGTTCTCGTAGGCTTGCGCGTCGCGGTCCGCGTACGTGCCGAAGCTGTAGAACTCGGCGGCGCCGTCCGCCAGGAACTTGCCTGCGTTGTAGCCGACGGAGGTCCGGACGGACTCCGGATCGCCGAAGATCGGGTTGTCCGTGACGCCTGTGCGGCTGTCCGGGCCGGAGCGGTCGCTGTGGTCGTGGTGGCGGAAGTCGTAGCTTAAGTCGAGGAACCCGTCGTCTCCGAGCGATAAGCCGAAATTCCCGCCGGTGCTCGCCGTGAAGCCATCGCCGTGATAGTACTGTCCCGTGTTCGCCTCGACGTCCCCGCCGTGGTTCTGTGATTTGAGGATGATATTGATGACGCCTGCGATGGCGTCGCTCCCGTACTGCGCCGCCGCGCCTTCGCCCAGCACCTCGATGTGATCGATCGAGCTGAGCGGGATCAGGTCGAGATCGACCGGCGCGGAGCCCTGCTGCGGGCCCGAGTCCAGGTAGATGTTCGCCGTGGTGTGGCGGCGCTTGCCGTTGACCAGCACCAGAACGTCATCCGGGCTCAAGCCCCGCAGCTGGATGGCGTCCGTCAGGGCGCCGAGATCGCCGCCCAGCGAGTCGTAATTGAGCGATGGGAGCGTCCGCTCGAGCGCCTCGCGCAGGTCCGTCGCGCCCGTCGCCTGGAGCGCCTCGGCGCTGATCACCGCGATGGGCGCCGCCGAATCGCGAGCCTTCACATTGGAGGAGCGAGTGCCCGTCACGATCACGGTATTCAAACTGGCGTCGTTGTCCGCGCCTTGCGGCACGTCGGTGCTCGCGAGCTGCGCCTGCGCCGCGGGCGCCGCCGCCTGGGTCGGCGCCGCCTGGGCCGTCGCCGTCTGCGCCGCCGCGTTTTGCGACGCGGCCACTCCGCACAGCAGCGCTGCCAATACGAGGGTCCAAACGGCTGGGGTGCGGACTGCGCGTCGCGCGCGCGGCTGCGCAATGGAGACCCTGAAACCCGATGAATTCAAATTCGTTGTCATTGATGCACTCATTAGATGATCGAGGCTGTAAGAGTTGTTCGGTCTCGATCACTCCCGAGAATCAAACAGCGGAGCACCGATCGAGCGGAACCGATGATGCAGTGACTCGGGCCGGCCGAGAAATTGCGTTTACGATTCGAGACCCAACCGGAATTCATGAGAGCGATTGTCTCGAGCGCGCGCTGGCAGCGCGCGACCCTGATCCATACCGATTTGTTACCTCGCCGGACGTCCGCGCCGATCAAATATTTTCATGAGCACATTCAAAACATTCACTGTTGGAGCGCGCAAGCGCGGGCTAACATCCGAAGCCGATCATCTCCGCTCGAGACGCGAGCGGGCGCGGAGAGTCCCACATGTCTCACTGCCACGGCTCGTTGCGCATCACGCGGCGCGGGTTTCTCGGGACGAGCGCCGCGTTGACCGTGGTGCCTTCGATTCCCGCGATATTGACGTCTCCGGTGGCCAGTGCCTCGGAGCCCGCCGCGCTTGCCTTCGGACAGACCGGTCCCTTGCGGAGCGATGGCGAGTATCTCCACGCGGCCGAGGAAGCCGCGCGCTGGATCCGCAGCGCCCGTATCGATAAGGAGCGCGGTATCGCCTGGCGTCCGGACCCGGACCATCCGGAGAAGGCGGTCACGGTGGGCCCGGACAACACGATTTACAGCGGCAGCGCCGGCATCGTCTTGTTCCTCCAGGAGCTGGCGAGGGCGACCGGAGATGGCTCATACCTCGATGAGGCGCTGCGCGGCGCCGATTATCTGGCGGCGAGCTGGAGGCATCTGCTGAGCGGGAGGAGCCTCGGCCCGCTGCCGGACCGTGGACTGTCCTTCGATAACGGACTTGCCGGCACGGCGTTCAGCCTGACGGAGACCTGGAAAGCCGTGCAGCGGCCTGCCTATCGCGATGCCGCGCTCGCCGCGACGCAGGCGCTCGCGAGCGCTGTGAAGAGTTCCGGCGTGGAGTGGGTATCGTCGCCGGGGGTCGGGCTCGGCGGGGGCGTCGTCCTGTACCTGCTCCATGCGGCGCGCACCTTTCAGGACAATTCCTTGCGCGAGCTCGCGGCGCGCGGCGGAGAGCGAATCCTCGAGATGGCGGAGCGGGATCCGCGCGGCGGGTTGCGCTGGCGGGGCCTCGACCCGCAGACGGTGAATGCGCGAGCCCTGGGCGTTCCGGCAGAGGCGTACTATCCCAATTTCGAGCTCGGCACCGCAGGCGTCGCCTACGTGCTCGCACGGCTCTACGAGGAGACGCGCCGCGCGGAGTTCCTGGACGCTGCGAAGGAGGGGGCGCGGCACATCCAGAGCATCGCGACCGTCGAAGGCGACGCCGCGCTGGTGCACTATCGCGAGCCCGACCTCACGGACATTTACTACCTGGGCTACTGCCACGGCCCCGCGGGCACCGCGCGCCTGTTCTACCAGCTCCACAAGGTGACCGGGGACCGTCAGTATCTCGAATGGACGGAGAAGCTCGCCCGTGGCATCGTCCGCTCGGGCGTCCCGGAGAAACTGACACCGGGATACTGGAACGTGGTCTGCCAGTGCTGCGGCTCCGCTGCGGTCACCGAGCTGTTCCTGAGCCTGTGGCTCTCGACCGGAAAGGCCCAGTACCGCGACTTCGCCTTGCGCGTGGCGGATCAGCTCATCAGCCGGGAGAGCGATCTCGACGGCAAGGGTTACCGCTGGTATCAGGCGTGGACGCGCGTGAAGCCCTGGGAGGTCAATGCCGAGACCGGTTACAAGATCGGGGCAGCCGGCGTCGGTGCCGCATTGCTGCACACGCATCTCGCAGCCCGCGGCCGGTATGCCGCCGTCCTGTTCCCGGATAATCCCTTTCCGGCGGTCGAGCGCGCGGCCGTCTGATTCTGATTCGGTCCAGCACGGGAGATCA
>JASHYG010000200.1 GCA_030043215.1 Gammaproteobacteria bacterium | reverse complement strand
CCCCGCGGCGCGCGCGTAGCCTTCGGCCGCATGGCCGGCCGCCACCTCGTGCCGGGTGTCGACGATCGGGATACGGCGGGCGGCGCAGGCTTGAAAGATCGTCTCGAGATGGGCGCCGTGCAGCCCGAAGACGGTCTCGACGCCCGCGCTCGCGAGCGTACGGACGAGCAGCTCTCCACCGGTCACCTGGGCCATATCGACTCTCCAAATATCTGCTATCCGGCAATGCGATAGGGACGGACGGGGGACCATGCTACATTCGTGGCCCCCCGCACGGGAATCGGCTGGAACACTTCAATTATGGCTCTGACCAACATCGAGATCGCACAGCAGGCCAAGATGCGGCCCATCGCCACGGTCGCGAAGGAGCGGCTCGGCATTCCCGAGGAGGCCCTGTCGCCTTACGGCCGCTACAAGGCGAAGCTGTCGCTGGAATACGTGAACTCGTTGCGGGATCGCCCGAACGGCAAGCTCATCGTCGTGACCGCGATCTCTCCGACGCCCGCGGGGGAGGGGAAGACCACGACCACCGTCGGCCTCGGTGATGCGCTCAATCGCCTGGGGAAGCGCACGATCATCTGCCTGCGCGAGCCGGCTCTCGGCCCGGTCTTCGGCGTGAAGGGCGGCGCGGCAGGCGGCGGCTATTCGCAGGTGGTGCCCATGGAGGACATCAACCTGCACTTCACGGGCGACTTCGCCGCGATAGCGGCCGCCAACAACCTGCTCGCCGCGCTGATCGACAACCACATCCACCACGGCAACGCGCTCGGCTTCGACGTGCGCCGCATCGCCTGGCGCCGGGTGGTGGACATGAACGACCGCGCCCTGCGCGACATCGTCGTGGCGCTCGGCGGCCCGGGGAACGGCTATCCGCGCCAGGATGGATTCGACATCGTCGTCGCCTCGGAGGTCATGGCGATCTTCTGCCCCGCGACGGGCATCAGCGACCTGAAGGAGCGCCTCGGAAAGATCGTGATCGGCTACACCGCCGATCAGAAGCCGATTCGCGCCCGCGATCTCAACGCGCAGGGGGCGATGACGGCGCTGCTGCGCGATGCGCTCGCCCCGAATCTCGTGCAGACGCTCGAGAACAATCCGGCGTTCATTCATGGCGGCCCGTTTGCGAACATCGCGCACGGGTGCAATTCGGTGATGGCCACGCAGACCGCCCTCAAGCTCGCGGATTACGTGGTGACCGAGGCGGGCTTCGGAGCCGACCTCGGCTGCGAGAAGTTCGTGGACATCAAGTGCCGCAAGGCCGGGCTCAAGCCCTGCGCCGCCGTGATCGTCGCGACGGTGCGCGCGCTCAAGTATCACGGAGGCGTCCCGGTCGCCGACGTGGGCAAGGAGAACGTTGCCGCCCTCGAGAAGGGCATCGTCAACCTCGAGCGTCACATCGACAACGTGCGGCAGAACTACGGGCTGCCCTGCGTGGTCGCCATCAATCACCGGACCGAGGACACCGACGCGGAGATCCGCGTGCTGATCGAGCGCGCCGGCCATCACGGCGCGAAGGTCATCCTGGGCCGTCATTACGCCGAGGGCGGCGCCGGCGCGGTCGACATCGCGAAGGAGGTGCTGCGCCTCACGGAGGAGCCGAACTCCTTCAAGTTCGTCTACGACGAGGGCGATACGCTCTGGCAGAAGATGAAGACGATCGCCACGAAGATCTACCACGCCTCGGATATCACCGCGGACACGAAGGTGCGCAATCAGATCAAGCAGCTGCAGGAGGCCGGATATGGGCACTATCCGGTTTGCGTCGCGAAGAATCAGTACTCCTTCTCGACCGACCCGAAGCTGCTCGGCGCGCCCTCCGGGCACGTCGTGAACATCCGCGAGGTGCGGCTCGCCGCCGGCGCGGAGTTCGTCGTCATGATCTGCGGCGACATCGTGACCATGCCGGGCCTGCCGAAGGTGCCGGCGGCGAACGCCATCGACGTGGACGACAACGGGAAGATCATCGGGCTGTTCTGACCGACTCAAAAAGGCTTGAGCACCGCGAGCAGGACGATCGCGATGAGCAGCAGGCCCGGGACCTCGTTGAACCACCGGTACCAGCGCTGCGAATGCGCGCTGCGCCCTGTAGTCAGCGCGCGCATCAGCTGGTAGCACCACACGTGATACGCGACGAGCGCGGCAACCAGGGCGAGCTTCGCGTGCAGCCAGCCGAACGTGAGGTACGCCGGAGCGCTCGCGACCATCGCGATGCCGAATCCAACGGCGAGCGCCCCGCCAATCGTCATCAGCGCGTAGAGGCGCCGCTCCATCACGGCGAAGCGCTCGGCGAGGAGCCTCTCGGAGGCCCCGGCCTGCAAGGCGCCCGCGTGATACACGAACAGGCGCGGCAGATAGAACAGCCCCGCGAACCAGGTGACGACGAAGACGATATGGAAGGCTTTGAGCCAGGGCATTGGCGGGATCAGGGCTCGGACGGAAACCGTCAGTATACGGCCCAACCGGGCGCTCGGAATGCCGTGCCGTTCGGTCCCCGGGGCGACCCCCGAGCGGCGCTCGAGATGTCGGCCGGCTTGACAGTTCCGGCCAGCCTCCTCGCGCCTTGCGCGGCTAAGCCGCTGCCGCGCTACGGTATCTCGCGCGCGGCATGCCTGTTGCAGCCCCATCTCCGCGGCACGCGCCGCGATATCGGCCACGAGAGCCACGGGAAAGGGGCGGCAGTTGCGGCACCGCGGGGAT
The DNA here is from genome assembly GCA_030043215.1 of Gammaproteobacteria bacterium. Lineage (GTDB taxonomy): Bacteria > Pseudomonadota > Gammaproteobacteria > Steroidobacterales > Steroidobacteraceae > JASHUC01. Next base: position 5,235 of record JASHYG010000200.1, on the reverse strand, counting down.
CGGTTGTGGGGGGCTACGCTGCTTGCCGTGCTTGCCACGGCCTGCGGCCTTTCGGCTCCAGCGCTCGCTGCCCGGAGCGCCGCGCCGCGACCCTCGGACCTCGCGCTGCCGCAATCGATCGGGGTCCTCGATCTCATGGGCGAGCGCAGCCGCGCAGACTCCCGACCGGGCAGCACCTATTCCTACCGCGCGGCAGGACTTGCGCTCGATGTCGATGTCTACGACTACGGTCCCGCGCGACTGCCGGACGGCGTCGCCTCCGCGCTGCTGCTCGAGGAGTTCGCGCGCATGCGCCAGTCGCTGAAAAGCGGGGGCGCGCGGCTGATCCATGACGGAACGGTCGCTCTCGGCAACGAGATCGCGATTCCCGCACGCGAAGCCGTCCTGGCCCGCCGGGGAGCCGACTTCACGGGGACGAGCTACCTGTGGATTGCCGCGCGCGGCGGCCGTCTCTACGAGATGCGCTTCGACGTGCGCGCGGGCTTCGAGGACGACGGCCACGTGAGTCGCAGCGAGGCGCTCGCCGCGCTGGGAGACGCGATGGCTCATCCTTCCGCGACGCCGGGCGTCGCTGTGGAGCCGCCGGTCGACGTGGCCATTCTGTGGGATCCGGCGACGCCGCCGAGCGAGCGGCCGCTGTGGACGATCTACCTGTATACCCGTGCCGCCCTGGTGGCTGCGGAAAGCGACGACATGCGGCTCCCGCTCGGCGACCACACGGCCTCCTTTGCCGAAGAGGTGCGAGCCCGCCTCATCGCGGTGCATCTTTTCCAGCAGATGCGGCGCCGGGACCCCGCTTTTCAGTCGGCCTACTTCGCGGACCTCGATCGCGTGGAGACGGGTGGCTTCCTGCGCGAGTACGTCTGGCGCTACTTGCGCGACCCCTCGTGGACCCAGCCGGATGGACTCAAGCTCGCGGCGTTCGACGCGTGGCGTGCCGCACATCTTCGCCACCACGCGCCGGTGACGCACGGCCGCATCGCAGTGAGGCTCGCCGCGAGGTAGCTGCGCGCCGGACGCGGCCCCCGCCGGCGGGGCCGACGCGCTACGTGGCCGTGCCCCAGACTTTCCCGGCGACGCGCACGATCAGCTCGAGCTTGCGCCATTGATCGTCGTGCGAGAGCGTGTTTCCGGTCTCGTGGCTCGCGAATCCGCACTGCGGCGACACGCATAGATTCTCGAGCGGCACGAGCTTTGCCGCCGCATCGATGCGGCGCAGGATCTCCTCCTCGCTCTCGATCTGCCCGACTTTCGTCGTGACCAGCCCGAGCACCACCTTCTTGCTCCGCGGCAGCAGGCGCAGCGGCTCGAAGGTGCCGGAGCGCGCCGAGTCGAACTCCATGAAGAATCCGTCGATGTCGCTCTGGAACATGGCCTCCGCGACGAAATCGTAGCCGCCCTCGGTGGCCCACGAGCTGCGGAAGTTTCCGTGACAGGTGTGCATCGTCACCGCGAGGCCAGGAGGCCGCCCGGCGAGCGCTGCATTGATCGTATCGGCATAACGGCGCGGCAGAGCCGCGGGATCGTCGCCGTTGCGACGGCAGCTGTCGCGAAACTTCTCGTCGCAGAGATAGGCGAAGCCCACATCGTCGAGCTGCAGGTACGTGCAGCCCGCGGCGGCGAATGCAGCGATCGCATCCCGGTACGCCCCCGCCACGTCCGCCCAGAACTCCTCGAGATCCGGATAGGCTTCCCGCGAGACGGCATTGCGCCCGCCGCGCAGATGGAGCATCGAGGGGGAGGGGATGGTGAGCTTCGCGACCCGGCGCGTCGCACCTTGGAGGAAGCGGAAGTCCTCGATCATGATCGGTGCGCGGTAGCGCACCTTGCCCGTGACGGTCGCGATGGGCGGCTGTGCGCCGGTGCCCGCGAATTTCGGGCCCGGATTCTCGCGGAGCGTCACGCCTTCGAGCTGCCTCAGGAAGTCGAGATGCCACCACTCGCGACGGAGCTCTCCGTCGGTCACCGCGGCGAGCCCGATCGACTCCTGCCTCGCGACCACCGCGCGTATGGCCTCATCCTCGCGCGCTCGCAGCTCCGCGGCCGAGAGCCGGCCTTGCCGCAGCTCGCCGCGCGCGCTGATGAGCGAGGTGGGGCGCAGGAGACTTCCGACTTGATCGGCGCGGAAGGGGGCGGCCATCGCAGTTCTCTCGATCGTAACAGCTGAGACGATTATGCCAGGCGTCCTCGGTGATCTCATCCACGTCGCACGGCAATGGGGCCGCCCCGCGCTTGCCGCACCGGAAGCGCGCGACTAGAGTCGCGGTGGGCGCACTCGCTTTCTCAAGTCTTCACCATGGCAGCAGCCGACTTCTCCGGAAAAACGGCCGTCGTGCTCGGAGCGACCGCGGGGATCGGCCGGGCGACCGCTCTCGCGTTCGCCGCGGCCGGCGCTCGTGTCGTCATCTCCGGTCTCGGAACGCAGGAGGGCCGCGCGGTCGAGGCGGACGCGCGGCGGGCCGGTGCCGAGGCGCTGTTCATCGAGGCGGACGTGACTCGCGCGGCCGAGGTGCGGGCGGTCATCGACGGTGCCGCCGGGAAGTTCGGCCGTATCCACGCGGCGGTGAACAACGCCGGCATCGAGGGCCGCTTTGGCCCGGTTGAGGCCGCCAGCGAGGAGGACTTCGACCGGATCATCGGTGTGAACCTGAAAGGCGTGTGGCATGGGTTGAAGTACGAGATCCCCCACATGCTCGCCCACGGGGGAGGCGCGATCGTGAACACCGCATCGAGTGCCGGCGTCACGGGAATCGCCCACATCGCTCTGTACACCGCGAGCAAGCACGGCGTCGTCGGGCTCACGAAGGCCGTCGCGCTGGAGCTCGCGAGATCGCGCGTCCGCGTGAATGCCGTCGCGCCTGGGCCGGTCGACACCGGACTCCTGCATCGCATGGTCGCCGGGCAGATCGACGTGGAGGCCATCGCGGCGAGCGTTCCCATGGGACGGATCTCGCAGCCGGAGGAGATCGCGGGCGCGATCGTGTGGTTGTGCTCGGACGCCGCCTCGTATGTCACGGGCCACACGCTCGTGATCGACGGGGGGCTCACGGTCGGCTGACGGCCGCGCCTGCAACGCCTCGTAGCGTGAAGCTCGAAGGGGAACGACTATGCCGCAATTCGACGAGAAGAGCATTACCCAGGCCGTCATCGACCGGCTCACCAACTGCAGCGACCCGCGCTTCAAGCAGGTGATGACCTCGCTCGTCACGCACCTGCACGACTTCGTCCGGGACGTGAAGCTCACGAAGCAGGAGTGGATCGGGGCGATCCGGTTCCTGACGGACGTGGGCAAGACCTGCACGGACAAGCGCCAGGAATTCATCCTGCTCTCCGACACGCTCGGCGTGTCGATCCTCGTGATCTCGCTCAACCATCCCGCGGAGCGCGGATCGGTGGAATCGACGGTGCTCGGGCCTTATTACTGGGAAGGAGCTCCCGAGCTCCCCCTGGGCAGCAACCTCGCGGAGGGCGTGAAGGGCGAGCCGACCTTCTACTCCGGCCGGGTGCTCGATACCAACGGCGCTCCGATTCCGGGCGCGGTGCTCGACATCTGGTCGGGGGATGGCGAGGGCAACTACGACATGCAGCTGCCGGGCGAGACCGAGATGCGCGCGCGCGGCAAGATCCGCGCGGATGCCGAGGGTCGCTACTGGTTCCGCTCCATCCGGCCGAACTACTACCCCGTGCCGACCGATGGGCCGGTCGGAGACATGCTGCGGGCGATGGGCAGGCATCCGTACCGTCCCGGCCACATTCACATGATCGTCTCCGCGCCGGGCTACGAGCCCGTCACCACGCACCTGTTCGTGGCGGACAGCCCCTACCTCGATTCGGACGCGGTCTTCGGCATGAAGGAGTCGCTCGTCGTGAGGTTCGAGCGGTGTCCGCCTGGCCGCGCGCCGACGGGCGAGCGGCTGGATCAGCCGTACTACACGGCCCAGTTCGACTTCCGGCTCCGCAAGGCGGCCTCGAGCCCGCGCTAGCCGTGCGCGAGGATTCGAGCTCCGGCCTGTCGCCGGCGGACGTGCTGGCTCTCTATCCGCAGCACGCCGGAACGATCCCGTCTTTTCTGGCCGCGCGCGTCGCCGTGCAGCCCGAGCGGCCTGCGCTCGAGGTCGAGCGCCGGAAGTGGACCTACCGGCAGCTCGAGGAGGCGAGCGAGCGGCTCGGCGACTTGCTGGCCGGACACGGCATCGTGCGCGGCGATCGGATCGCGCTCATCGCGCTCAATTCCGACTTGAGCGTCGCTCTATTCCTCGCCGCGGCCCGGGTGGGCGCCGTGTTCATCCCACTCAATCCGGCCGCAACGCGCGCCGATCTCGAGTACCTGCTCGGGCATTCGCGCGCGTCCCTGATCGTCGCCCAGCCGGCCGATCTCGAGAGGACTCGAGAGGTCGCGAGCGCGCTCGGGAGCCGTGCGCCGCTCGTGTCGCTCGCCGAGTGGGGCCTCGTAGCCGACACCGCGGAGGGTGTGATCGAGCGGCTGCGAGCGCTCGGTGGCGAGATTGCCGGAGCTCCGGCTCCCGGCGCGCGCGCGACATGTCGGCCCGACGATGCGGCGGTGGTCATCTACACCTCCGGCACGACGGGCTTTCCCAAGGGCGTCGTTCACACCCATCGCACCTACATCCTGGCGGCTGAGGGCTTCGTCGCGCGCATGCACCTGCAGCCGAGCGAGCGGCTCCTCACCGTCATGCCCTTCTTTCACATCAATGCGCTCTTCTACTCGCTCGGCGGCGCGATCGCCGCGGGCGGCACGCTGATCACCGTTCCGCGATTCAGCGCCTCGCAGTTCTGGAATCTCGCCGCCGAGTCGGGGGCGACCGAGTTCAATTTCCTCGCGGCCGTGGGCAGCATCCTCATGAACCGCCCCCGCAGCGAGTTCAACCCGGCGCACCGCATCCGCAAGCTCTATGGAGGGCCGATCAGCGAGCGCATGGACCGGGTCTTCCGCGAGGAGTTCAATGTGCCCGAGCTCATCGAGGGCTACGGCATGACCGAGATCCCGGGCGCCTGCTGCAATCCCTTCGCGGGGCCGCGCAAGGCGGGCAGCATCGGCCGTCCGGCGGTCCATCCGACCTACCCCGGCGCGTTCTCCGATCTCAGCATCCTCGGCGACGACGGCCGCGAGCTGCCGCCGGGGGAAGCGGGGGAGCTCGTGGTGCGCACACCGATGATGTTCAAGGAGTACCTCGACGACCCCGAGCAGACGGCCGCTGCGTTCCGCGACGGAGG
>JASHYG010000199.1 GCA_030043215.1 Gammaproteobacteria bacterium | reverse complement strand
ACCAATCCGCGTGACCGTGCCACCGACTGGGAGGCGGATATCATTCAGCGCTTCAGCAACGATGCAGCCATCCCGGAGATCCAGGGTCAGCGCGACACGCCGACCGGCCGCTCGCTGTACGTGGCCAGGCCCATCCGCGCCGACGCCGGATGCCTGAGCTGTCATGGCCTGGCGAGCGCTGCGCCGGCAACGCTCATTGCCCGCTACGGCCGCGACAACGGCTTCGGCTGGCAGGCCAATGAAGTGGTGGGAGCTCAGATCGTATCGGCGCCCACGGCGGAGGCCGTCGCCAATGCCGAGCGTATCCTGCGCGGCTTTCTCGTGTGGCTGGTTCTCGACCTGGCGGCCATCTGGGTCGCGGTCAACGCCACGCTCTACCTGTGGGTGAGCCGGCCCTTGCGCCGCCTGTCACGTCTGGCCGACCAGGTAAGCACCGGCGACATGGCGGCACCGGAATTCCCGGAGAACGGCGGCGGTGAGATCGGCGCGCTGGCCCACTCCTACAATCGCCTGCGCCGCAGCCTGGTGAAGGCACTCGCGCTGCTCGGCCCCTGAGCTTCAGCCGCGTGGCGCACGAAATATTCGTCAGCTACTCGCAGCCCGACCGCGACTGCGCGCTCGAGCTCACCGCACACATCGAGGCCGAGGGGCTGAGTGTGTGGATCGCGCCCCGCGACGTATCACCGGCGGCCGACTGGGCCGCGGAGATCATCGACGCGCTGTCGGCCGCCCGGATCATGGTGCTGGTATTTTCCGCGAGCAGCAACGAATCGCCGCAGGTGCGGCGCGAAGTGGAGCGTGCCGTATACAAGCAGCTGCGCATCCTGCCGTTTCGCATCGAGGAGGTGCTGCCGTCGAGGAGCCTGGAGTATTTCCTGAGCGCACAGCACTGGCTGGACGCGTTTCCGCCGCCGCGCCAGCCGCACTACGCACGCCTGTGCGCGCATCTGAGGCACCTGCTGCACGACTCGGCGTTGCCGTTGCACGCGGCCGGGAATGCCACCGCAGGGGCCGCGCCGCCGGCCGGGCACTTCGACGCCGGGCAGCTGCAGGGTATCGAAGCACAGCTGGCTCTCCACATCGGGCCGGTGGCTCACGTGCTCGTGCGCCGCGCGGCCTCTGCGGCAAGCGACTTCGATCAGCTCACGCGCTCGCTCGCCGCCGAGATCGAGATCGACAGCGATCGGCGCCGATTCGTCGAGGCCTGTGCACTGCTGCGGCAGTCACATCGGTGAGCGCGGCCGATTCGCACGATCGGCACATGCGGAACGTACGATCCGACGTGGACCTGCCAGAGCTTGCATTTTACGCCGGGTGGCACGCTGGTCAGGGGATCCCGCGCTACCGGGCGTCCGCCGTGCGCTGCGCCGCCTCGATGCGCGCGCGCCATTCGCGCGTGTCGTGCAGCTTCGCAACTGAGGGGATCAGATGATCAACGAGCCCGCTCGCCTCGCGCAGCAGCGCCGCGCGGTGCTGCGGGTCGGTGAGCGACTGCGCGTACAAGGCTTCGGCGAATTCGAGCGGCAGCCACTGATCTCCGTGATTCCGCTTCATGAGTCCGCCGTACATCGTGGCGATTGGGGCGATCGTTTGCGCCGCATCCGCCCGCTTGCCCTCGCGCGCGAGCGCCATCGAGAGCCAGATCGCCCTTTGGGCCACGGCGCGCTGATGGCCGACATTTTGGGCCGTGCTGGCCTGTTCCGCCTTCAGCGCCGTGCGCTCGGCCTCGGCGGCCGCGGCGAAGTCTCCGAGAGCGTACTCGGCGTGACCTTCGAGATCGGGAAAACTGGCGAGCACGTCATTCATCAGCGTGGTGTCGAGCGGCCCATGGGGTTTGGCGGCCTGGAGGCGTCCGAGAGCGTTGCGCCCGATGCGTCGCGCCGCGACAAAGTCGTCGCGCTCGTAAGCGATGGCCGCGACCGCCCAGGCGCGCACGACATCGAGGATCACCTCCATGTAACTCCCGCTGAACCCGAGCTTGCGGAGCGTGCCCGGGCTCAGGAAGACCTCGGCCGCCGCAATGGTCGCGGTCGCTCCGGCCGCATCACCGAGCTGCGCCTGGCGAGACGCTGTATCGAGCATTTCACTCGCCACCTCAATCGGTCCGAGTCCCTCGCCTGAAGCGGTAGTCTGCCCGAAGGCCTCGATCGCCTTCCGGCCATACACGATCGCCTCGCGCAGTCGGCCGATGTCCCACATCGAATCGCCAGCGTCGGCGTAGGCACCGCCAAGATCGCCAGCGTAAAACCCGTTCGTGGGCTCGACTCTCACGAGCGCAAGCGCGGTCTGCGCCTCCTGCGTCGTGAAGCGCAGGGCTTCGGAGGGGTCGAGCTCGCTGCGGGCGACTTCGATGAGATTGCTCTCGGCATCCAACTTGCCGATCAATGCCATGCCAAACTGCGGGCGCTGTGCCAGGGCCCGATTGTCCGCGGCGAGCGCATCCTCTCCCGCCTGGAGGGCCTCCGTGTCGCGGTCGAGATTGGCGAGCACGCCGGTCAGGACCGCTCCCGCAAGGGCGTAGTAGGCCTCCACCGTCACATCCGCGTGGTCTGGCGCCCCGAGGGCTCGCCCGACGCGCAGCGCCTCGCGCTCGACGTCGACTGCCGCATTCTGTTGATGGACGAGGCCGTCTACGTCTCCGAGGAATATCAGAGCATAGAGATAATCGGTGCCGGCTTCCGTCGAGGCGCCTGCCCGCTCGGCGACGGGTCGGAGCAGGTCGGCGGCTCGTTGGAGGTCGATGCGAGCCCCCCTGAAGTCGGGCACGCCTACGAGTCCCACACCCTGCACTCCATAGGCGTGCCCCAGCGCAATCGTGGTTGCCTCGGACTTGTCGGTGCGCCGCAGCGCCTCGAGTAGTGCCACGGCCTGGGCCACAATCTTTCCGGAGGCGCTGACATCTCCCAGCACACTGACTGCCACGGCACGGTCCACTAGCGCCACGGCATCGCTGCGGATGCTCTCGGGGTCCTTGAGCTGCAGCGGGAGGTGCTGGAAGTAGTCGATCTCGCGCTGCGCAAGCTCGGCGATGGTCTGGTAGCGCCCGAAGGTCTCGAGCTCCTTGACAAAGTCGTCGGTCAAGAACCCGAGCAGCCCCTCCGCCTCCTGACGTGCCTGCTCGGAGATCGCCCGAGTCTGCCGTGCCACCTCCTCCGCCCGCCGCGCCCGCTGCATGCTGAAGTACGCCGCCACCGTTGCGGCGATGGCGAGCACAGCGAGCAACGCGC
>JASHYG010000198.1 GCA_030043215.1 Gammaproteobacteria bacterium | reverse complement strand
CGCCGCGCAGGACTTTCAGGAGCAGAAGCTCGCGGAGGACGCGCTCCGCGAGGTGCGGGCCCGATTCGAGCGCGCGGTGCACGGAACCCAGGACGGCCTGTGGGAGATCGACCTCACCGGCGCGCGGCGGCGGTGCTGGCTCTCCCCGCGCCTGCACGAGCTGCTTGGCTTCGAGGACGGCGAGCTCGGTGACGATGGAGAGGTGCTGCGGGATCGCGTGCATCCGAGCGATGTGGCGATCTCCGACGAGGCAGTCCGCAGGCAGCTCGCCGAAGGCATCCCGGTCGATACCGAGGTCCGCATGCTCACCCGCGACGGCGAGTATCGCTGGTACCGGTTACGCGGCAGCCCGGGATTCGACGCATCGGGACGCGTGATTCGCTCGTCCGGCTGCATGCAGGATGTGACCGAGGCGCGCGAGGCGCGCGAGGCGCTGCTGCGGGCGACGGAGGCGGCACAGGCCGCCAGCCGGGCGAAGACCTCGTTCCTCGCGACGATGAGCCACGAGATCCGAACGCCGATGAACGGCATCATCGGCATGACGGCGCTCCTCGCCGACACGGTGCTCGGGCGCGTGCAGCGCGAGTATGCCGAGGCGATCCGCACGAGCTCGAACTCGCTGCTCGCGATCATCAACGACATCCTCGACTTCTCGAAGATCGAGGCCGGGAAGCTCGAGATCGAGTCGCTCGAGATGGATCTGCGCGGCAACGTCGAGGAAGTCGGCTCGATGATGGCGCTGCAAGCGGCGATGAAGGAGCTCGAGCTCATCGTGGACGTGCGGCCCGAGGTGCCGCAGGCCGTGCTCGGCGATCCGCAGCGCATCCGCCAGTGCCTCGTGAACCTCGTGGGCAACGCCATCAAGTTCACGGCGGGGGGCGAGATCGTGATCGAGGTGCGCGTCGACAGGCAATCCGACGGCGTCGCGTGGGTCTGCTTCGAAGTGCGCGACACGGGGATCGGCATCGCCCCCGAGGCGCGCGCGGAGCTGTTCCAGCCCTTCACTCAGGCCGATTCCTCCACCACGCGCAAGTTCGGGGGAACGGGGCTCGGACTGTCGATCGTGAAGCGGCTGGTCGAGCTGATGGGCGGGGAGGTGAGCGTCGCGAGCGAGTTCGGCAAAGGCTCGACGTTCGGATTCACGCTGCCCTTGAGGACTCTCGAGCCCGCTGCGCGCGAGAGCCTGCCAGCGCCCGACGGAGGCCGCCGCCGCATCCTCGTCGTGGACGACAACGAGACCAACCGCCGCGTGCTGATCGGCCATCTGGCGCACGCCGAGTTCGACGCGCAGTCGGCCGCGAGCGCGACCGAGGCGTTGGCCGCCATGCAGCGCGCCACGGCCGAGAATCGCCAGTACGAGGCGGTCCTCATCGATTATCAGATGCCTGAGATGGACGGTGCGATGCTCGGCGAGCGTATCGCCGGGGACCCGCTGCTGTCGCGCGCGAGGCTGGTGCTGCTCACCTCCCTCGATCGCAAGGGCGATCACACGCGGTTTGCCTCGATGGGGTTCGCCGCCTATCTCACCAAGCCGGTGCGCAGCCGGGAGCTGCGCGAGTGCCTGCGGCACGTGCTCGCCCACGAGGCCGAGGAGTGGACCACCGGGACACACCCTCTGGTCACGCGCGGGACGCTCACCAACGCGAGCTCGCAGCGTCAGTACGGCGGCCGGGTGCTGGTGGTGGAGGACAATCTGGTCAACCAGAAGGTCGCGCAGAAGTTTCTCGAGCGGCTGGGCTGCAACGTTCGCGTGGTGGGCGATGGGGCCGAGGCGGTCGAGGCCTGCGCGCACGAGCGCTTCGATCTGGTCCTGATGGACATGCAGATGCCGGTGATGGACGGGCTCAGCGCGACGCGGGCGATCCGGGCGCGCGAGAGCGGCAGCGGCCGCACGCCGATCGTGGCGCTCACGGCGAACGTGCTCGCCGGACAGTTCCAGAGCTGTCTCGATGCCGGGATGGACGATGTGCTCGCAAAGCCGCTCGAGCCGGCACGATTGCAGGACGTGCTCGAGCGCTTCGTGCTCGGCACGCCGGCTTGCGCCGCCGCCGCCGCGCCGCGGGCGCAGGGCCCGAGCCTCGCGTCCCCGCCGCTCGACCTCGCACGGCTCGCGAGTCTCGCCGCCGAGGACGTCTCGTTCATGCGCGAGCTGCTCTCCGCCTTCAGGGCAAGCGCGGCGGGGGCTCTCGAGGAGATGCGCGACGCGCAGACCTCGGACAGGCGGGACCGGCTGCAGCGCGCCGCCCACAAGCTCAAGGGCGCGAGCGACAACATCGGAGCGGGGCGTCTCCGCGACCTCGCGCTCGAGCTCGAGTCCCGCGCGTCCGACGCGCCGGCCGGCCAGCTCGCGCAATGGATCGATGCCGTCGCCGTGGAGCTCGTCGAGCTCGACGGCTTCTTCTCCGCGACCGACCTCGCGGCGCTCGCGGAGCGGCGGGCTTCCTGACGAGGGTCGGGCGGACTGACCGGTCGGCACTGGTCCGCCGCAGTCCGTCAGAGCAGCACGCTGACCGACGCCAGCACCATGCGTGGTGCACCCAAGTGCGCCACCAAGCTGCCGGTGTTGGCGCCGGTGATGTCGCTGGGTTCGATGGTGGACCAATAGTGCCGGTCCGTCACGTTGTCCACCGACAGGCGCCAAGTGACGGATTTGTTGAAAATGTCCGAGGTGTAGCGCGCGCCCACGTCAAACAGGTTGTAGCCGGCCGCCCAGGACGTATTGGTGTCGTTGGCCGGCCGCGTCCCGGAGAACTGGTAGTCGAAGGTCGCCACGAGCCCGGCGATTCCGGGGATCTTGTACTCGAACAGCATGTTGCCCTTCACCTTCGGGGTGCCGACGTAGAGCTTATCGTCGGTGGAAGCGAGCGGTGTATTCTGCAGCCTCGCATTGAGTAGCGTGATGCCACCGTAGAGCGTGAGCCCATCGGCGATCTCGCCGATCGCGGACAGCTCCAGCCCCTTGTTGATCTGCTCGCCGCTGATCTCGAAGACGTTGTCCACGGGATTGATGTTCGCGAACGGGCGCTGGATGCTGAACAGCGCGGCCGTCACGTCGATGTCGTCGAGGTTCGCCTTGTACCCCACCTCGTACTCCTTGCTGCGGTAGGGCGGCAGGCTCACACCGGCGTTGGCCGCCGTGCCGGGAGCGAGATCGCCGGCCTCCAGGCTGCTCGCATAGGTGGCATACACGGACATATTGGCGGCGGGCTTAAAGATGACGCTACCCGTGGGGCTCAGGCCATGGTTCTGGTAGATCGTCGTCGGTACGCTGTGGTTGTTATAGTCGTCGACGTGGAACCAATCCTGACTGGTGCCGGCACGCACCAGCCAGTCATCGCTGAGCTTGAGCGTATCAGTAATGTTCAGGCCTTGCTGGTAGGTATCGGACGAATCATAGATATGGCCTGCGCCCACGTCCGGCGGACCGCTGGCGGGCTCTGGGAAGATCAGCGGATCGTCGATGGTGGCCTTGCCGAGCAACACGCTGGCGGCAGAGGCCGCGTTGATGGCCGAGTACGACGAGGCCCGGTAGCCGGCCGAGCCGATGGTTAGATCGTGCCCGATGCCCCAGGTGTCGAAGGTCCCGTCGAGATAGGCGGTATCGCTGGTGATCAGGAACTTGGGCGCGAAGCCGTTTGCGAACGAGGACGTGTACGCACCCGAGTCCGACGTGAGGTTGTTCACTGGCGTGTAGATGTCACGCTGGACATCCTGGTTGAGAATGCCACCCACGAAGTGCCAGTTCGAGCCGAAGTCCTGCAGGAAGCGGGCCTCGCCCATCCGGGTGCGCAGGTAAACGCCGGCATAGGACTGTCCGTAGCCGACGCGCTGTGGGTTGGGCGCCGGAGGCAGCATGATGCTCTGTGAGTAGGTGAACCAACCCGGAAAGCCCATGGTGTCGAGCACATTGTCGCTGTAGTTGAGCTGCAGCACACCGTGCTCCCACGGATGCACGTCGATGCCGAGATCGGCCAACGTACGGCGCTCGTGGCTCCCCGGGACGAAGCCCTGTCCACTACCGTACACCATGTTTACGCGGTAGCCGATGATGCCTCCCGGATCAAGCTGGCCCCCGAGATCCATCTTGCCGCTGCCGATGCTGTCGCTGACGTAAGTGGCGCTGACGTCGCGCAGGTCGTAATCCGTGGGCCGCTTGGTCACGAAGTTGAACATACCGGAAGGGTTGGCCGGTCCGTACAGGAACGCGGACAGGCCGTTCACCACTTCGATGTCCTCGAACTGCTCCATCGCCGTGGTTCCGGTGAAGAACATCGTCATCCCGTCCATCTTCGTGTTCTGGAAATTTCCGCCCTCCATGCCCCGGGTCATCGGACGCAGGATGTCCGGTCCTTGCTGCTCCTGGTAGGACACCAGCGGCAGGTACTTGGAGGCCTCCTTGAAGTCCACCGCCTGCATGTTCTCGATCAGGCTCGCCGGCAGGACCGAGACCGAGTACGGCACGTCGACAAGCGGCGTGGTGCCGAGTGGTCCGAGTGATGGGAGAGATGGTGGGCGGTACTCGTCCTTCTCCCGCGTCCCCTTGACGACGACGCCCTGGGTGGTCCTCGCCGTCTGACTGGAACCCTGGGCCTCCGTGGTGGAGCCCTGGGCTTGCGTAGAGTTCTGCGCCTGGGTGGAGCTCTGCGCCTGCGTATCGACGCCCGACGGGGTCTCCGCGTAGGCGGCCGGGATGAGTATCAGCGAAATGAGGATCGCCGTCAGACGGTGAGGGTGCTCATTCATCTTCATTCTCTCAATGTTGGCAGATCAAGGAAGGGGTCAACCACAGGCGCGGGAAAGCTATCATGATGAAATCCCCCAAACGATATGACCGCGTGCGCATAAGTGCCGGGCGACACCCAACGTCGAGTAGCCAGGCGCGGTAATATCGTACCGTATATAACGCGATATTCGCCGGAGGATCGAGAGATGACCACGAACAGGATGAGTCGACCGCTGTGGGCGGTGAGCTGCGTCGTTGCATGGGCTGCCACCGCATGGGGCGCGGCCGCGCATGCCGCCGCGGTTACCGTCGAGATCTATGCCGCCGGAAGTCTGCGCGGCGTGGTGGGCGAACTGGCCAAGGAAGCCGGGCCGCCCCTCCACGTCGAGGTGAAGTCGAGCTTCGGCGGTTCCGGATCCCTGCGCGAGCGGATCGAGAAGGGCGAATCCCCGGACCTCTTCATGTCCGCCGACGTGGGCTCACCGAGCAAGCTCGAGGCCGAGGGCCGCACGACGGTTCCGGTCATTGCCTTCGCTCGCAACCGGATGTGCTTCGTGTCGCGCCGCTCGGCGGGCCTCACGCCGGAGAATCTCATCGATCGACTGCTCGCCACGGACGTGAGGCTGAGGACTTCCACTCCGGTCGCCGATCCGGGTGGCGACTACGCCTGGGCGATCCTCGATCATATCGACGCATTGCGTCCAGGCGCCGGCGCAATCCTCAAGCAGAAGGCTCGAGCCTCGATGAGCCTCAGGGCGACGCCGGTCTCTCCCACGCAGAGTCCCGCCGCCGCGCTCTTCCTCTCCAACCTGGTCGACGTCTCCATCACCTATTGCAGCGGCGTGACAGAGCTGTTGAAGCAGGTGCCGGAGCTCACGAGCTTCGTCGTGCCGTCGCAGCTCGACCCGCACCCGCTCTACGGTATCGCCGTTCTGTCCGCCAAGCCGCAGGCGTTGCGTCTGGCACTGTACCTGCTGTCCGAGAAGGGGCAGGCCATCATTGCCAGGGAAGGACTGGTGCCGCTGACGGGATCTGCTGAGACCCGGCCATGAGCGGCGGCGCGCGCTGTATTCGCCCGTCGAGATGCGTACGCTTGGTTACGTGACCTGATTGAAAAAGCGCTCGCCGTGGCGGAAGAGTCATGGACGCAGCGACCGTTTCGGGCTGCGTACCTATTCCGTGTCCGGGTGCGTGAAGGATCCTGGCGCGAAGCTCACGCACGTAAGCAGAAGGCGCGACCAGTGACGCACGGACGTCGATCCGACCAGCTTGCGGAAAATGGTCGCGCTGCCTACAATCTGCGTCGAGGGGAGATGGCTTCCTCCCTCGACAAACCGCCTCACGGCTAATGATGCCTACAGACCGCGCCGAACTCACGGCCACGGATGTAGCGCAGCGATCCCCGCTGGTACCCCATCCGTCGACCTGACCGTCGCGGCCCGCGATTGCGTGCGGCGGAGTGAGATTGTCGATGAGCGTATCCAAGGTATCGGCCGGCCAGAGCCTTCGGCTCGAATTCCGCGTGATCGTGGAAATCCCGACGAATGGCGGTTCGATTGGCCGCGCACACCGGCGAGGACGAGAACAGAGCGCAAATCCGTACTTCGCCTCGGCCGCAATGTTGACATGGCACTCGAGCACTTGGACGCCGATCGTGGCTTTCCGAAAACCGCCGGTGTCTTTACCGACGATGTGATCGATGGCTGCATCGAACTCAGGATGAAGGAAGTCACGAGGCTACGCATGAGCGCGCACGCCGTGGAATTCGAGCCGTACTACAGTCTGTGAGCGACGACACATCGCCCCGAACGCAGTTGGCCGACGCCGCTATCCGGCTGTGGATCGAAGTGGATCTCCCGGCAGGGCGCGCTCTCGATCGCACAACCGTTCGACTCTTGGAGCTCATTGATGAAACAGGCTCGATCACGGCAGCAGCTCGAAGTCTGGGGATCTGCTACTACACCGCTTGGCTCCTGCTGCATACGCTCGATCGTGCTTTTCAGCGACCTCTCGCCACGACCGTCAGAGGCGGTCGATCGCGTGGCGGGACGCGTCTGACCACCTTCGGAATGCATGTCGTTCGGGGTTACCGCGACGCCGAGTGGCGTACCCGAGAGCTGTGCTCGGATTATCTCTCGAGTCTCGAGCTGGCGATGACGAAGAGGGCGGTGCGGGTGAGGCGGCGATCGAAGGCTTAGGTTCCGATTGCCTTCAAGCGCTGATCCATGGGCTCTGGAATTTCATCGGTGGCTCGAGTGATCCGTTCGGCGAGCGTGAAGTCCAAGTGTCTCGAGGCGGTCGCACGTGCGGCTGCCTACATCTGCGGCCGACAGTCTCCCCGGGGCGGCTTCTGCTTCTACCGGCACGGAAATGTCGATGAGCCCAATCTTGCCGACACTTACTACGCCGTCGCGGCGCTGAGGCTCTTTGGAGCTCACGTCCCCCACGCCCGCAGCATCGCCAGCTTCGTCGGACGTGCACGCATCTTCGGTGTCACTCATCTCTACTTCTGTGCCTTCGCGCTCGAGCGTCTCGCGCTTTCCGCGCGCGTCGGGGAACCGGCGCTGCAACTCATCCGCGACCTTCGGGTCGTTCTGCCGGTCATGCCCAGGTCGCCCGCTACGAGCGGATGGCTCGAAAGCACGCGCATGACGGTCCGACTCCAGAAGCACTTCCTCGCTGCGCAAGCCGCCACAGCATACTCGCCGCTCGTCGCATTCCTTCAGGACGACATGACGCGGAGCGGCTTCGAAATCCACGGCACTCTTTGGGATACCTATCTCGCGCTCAGCATCGGCTCCCTTCTCGGGCTTCGCGGCACCGCAGAAAGTGCCGCCTTCGTTGACTCGCTGCAGCGGCCGCCCTTCGGATTCCAGATGACATCGTCCTCGACGATGTCCGGTATCGATGCGGCGTATGCCGGGCTCCGCTGCTGCGACCTTCTGAGCCTTCCCGTGAAGCACGAGCACGAGGTTATCGAATTTTGTCTGGCCTGCCAGGCCGCGAACGGGGGTTTCGCGCACGTTCCGGGCGCGCTGCCCAATCTCGAGTTCACGTATCGCGGGCTCCAGTGCCTCGCACTGCTGCTACCGGCTATCCACGCTCCTGGGCCCTGAGGTCTGTTACGTCAGTCGGTCCCGCACCTGTTCATAGAGTCTTCCCGGGGGGCATGCTGATTAACGAGCTTCTCCGGCTCTTCGCGTTCCGGGAACCCTCAGCCTGTCTACTCTCCGTCCATTCGGGCGCCTGATTCCGCTTGACTGCCGCGGGGGTAGTCTCTATATGCGTGCTCCATGCGATCGGAGACAGCGGGGCGGTCGGCCTGGTGGGTGCGCCTCGCCGCGGCGCTGCCTTGGGGCCTCCTCTACGGAGTCTCGAGCGCGCTCGCCTGGCTCGCGTGGCGCGTCTTTCCGTATCGCGAGCCTGTGGTCCGCGAGAACCTCTCGAAGGCATTCCCCGCGCTCGAGGAGCGGCAGCTGCGCGATCTCATGCGCCGCTACTACCGCGGCTTCGGCGAGGTGCTGGCGGAGGTGATCAAGGCGGCGAGCCTGCC
>JASHYG010000197.1 GCA_030043215.1 Gammaproteobacteria bacterium | reverse complement strand
GAGCTCAGGCGCGCGAGCCGACGCCGGCGCCGCGGCCTCCCCCGGGGCTCTGCAAACCCAGGCTTCGCAACCCCCCGCCGGTGCTCCAGCGGACCACCACTGGGCGTTTCTGTCTCAGTACTGCATCCATTGCCACAACGTCGAGGACTGGGCGGGCGGCATCGCGTTCGATGAGCTCTCGCACGAGCCAATCGGAGCGAACGCACCGGTGCTCGAGAAAGCAGTGCGCAAGCTCCAGGGCCATCTCATGCCCCCGGCCGGCAAGGTTCAGCCCAATCCCGTCGCGGCGCAGGCCTTCGTCGCCTGGCTCGAGAATGGGCTCGATCGAGCCTCCGTGAGCCACCCCGACCCCGGCCGAGTTCCGCTGCACCGGATCAACCGCCGGGAGTACGCCAACACTATCCACGACCTACTCGGCATCGACGTCGACCCTTCCGCGCTGCTCCCGAAGGATGACCTGCAGGACGGCTTCGACGACATCGCTAGCGCATTGCAGATCACGCCCTCGTTCCTGGACCAGTACGTGGCCGCCGCCCGCACGGTCGCCATCGAGGCGCTCGGAAACCCCTCGGCCATTCCCGCCGGTGCCGTTTACGCGGTGCGCGATGCGGGCACGCAGCAGTTCCACGAGGAGGGCCTGCCGCTCGGCACCCGCGGCGGAGCCGCGGTGGACCATTTCTTTCCGGCCGACGGGGAGTACATCCTCAACATCGGCAACATGGCCGCGGCGCTCTGGGTCTACGACATGGAGTTCAAGAACACGGTCGTCGTGACGCTCGATGGCGCGGAGATCTATCGAACGAGCATCGGCGGCGAGGAGGACATGAAGGCGATCGATCAGAAGCAGGACCCTGCGGTCGACGCCATCAACTCCCGTTTGAAGAACATCCACTTCAAGGCGCGCGCGGGCGTGCACCAGCTCGCCGTGACGTTCGTCCGGCGCACCTTCGCGGAGAACGAGGACCGCCTCGAGCCGCTCACCGCGGGCGGCGGACAAGATCGAGTGCTGCGGCTCGGCTCCTTCGAGGTCAACGGTCCCTTCCATGTGACGGGCGTGAGCGACACGCCGAGCCGCGACCGGATCCTCATCTGCCATCCGGCGACGCCCGCCGAGGAGGAGCCGTGCGCGGTGCGGATCCTCTCCACGCTGGCGCGCCACGCCTTCCGCCGCCCCGTCGATGAGGCGGATATGCGCCCGCTGATGGCCTTCTACGAGGCGGGCTACCGCTCGGGCGGCTTCGAGCTCGGGATCCGCAAAGCGGTCACGGCGATCCTTGCGAGTCCCGATTTCCTGTTCCGCACCGAGTTCCCGCTGCAAACCGTCGCCACGAACGTCGACTATCGCCTGTCGGACCTCGAGCTCGCCTCGAGGCTCTCGTTCTTCCTGTGGGGGAGCGTCCCGGACGACGAGCTGATCGATGCCGCAGCGGACGGCCGGCTGCACGACCCCAAGGTGCTCTCTGGGGAGGTCCACCGCATGCTGGCCGACCCGCGGGCGGAGCGGCTCACGACGGACTTCGCGTTCCAGTGGCTCGACGTGGACCGCCTCGATGAGATCCAGCCGGACGGGCGAGTGTTCCCGTATGCGAGCGGCGCCGGGGACCCGCGCGCGGATTATCGCACCGAGCTCGAGCTGTTCATCGACAGCATCTTTCGTGGGGACCACAGCGTCCTCGACCTGCTCGATGCGAACTATACGTTCCTCAACCAGCGCGTCGCCCTGCAGTACGGCATCAATGACGTGAGAGGCGACCAGTTCCGCCGCGTGACCCTCGAGCCGTCGCAGTCGACCCGCTTCGGGCTGCTCGGCAAGGGCGCGATCCTCATGCTCACCTCCTACCCCACCCGCACGGCGCCGGTGCTCCGTGGCGAATGGATACTCGACTACGTCATGGGCACTCCTCCGGCAGCCCCGCCCGCCAAGGTACCGGCCCTCAAGGAGAATCAAGCAGGCATGAAGGGCCTCTCGGTTCGCGCGCGGATGGAGATGCATCGGCGCAACCCCCAGTGCTTCGCCTGCCACGGGGCCATGGATCCCCTCGGGCTCGCGCTCGAGAATTTCGACGCCACCGGGCGGTACCGGATGATCGACGAGGACACCGGGGCCCCGGTCGATGCGACGGGCAAGCTTCCCGACGGCACCGTCGTGAGAGGCCCCGACGATCTGCGCAAGGCGCTGCTCGCTCAGCCCGACCGGTTCGTCGAGACCCTCACCGAGAAGCTGATGACGTATGCGCTCGGCCGCACGCTCGAGTACTACGACATGCCCGCGGTGCGCAGCATCGTGCGGGCCAGCGCGCGGGACGGCTACCGCTTCTCATCGATCGTCACGCACATCGTCCTGAGCGATGCCTTCCAGAAGAGGCGCGCCGCAGCCGGAGACCGTCCGGTCGCGACGCAGACCGCTTTCAATCAGTAGGTCACCCATGTTCATCACACGCAAGTATCTCTCGCGCCGCACGGCCTTGAAGGGGCTCGGGTTCTCGATCGGACTGCCGCTGCTCGATGCGATGGTTCCGGCGGGCACGGCGCTCGCCAAGACGGCCGCCGTGCCGCTGACGCGCATGGGATTCATCTACTTTCCGCACGGCGCGGTGATGGCCAACTGGCAGCCCAAGACGACCGGCAAGGACTTCGCGTTCTCGCGCATCTTGAAGCCCCTCGAGCCCTACCGCTCGCACGTGACGGTCGTGACGGGCCTCAGGAACAAGGGCGGGGAGAGCTCCGATCCCCACGGCATCATGGAGGGAACCTGGCTCTCCTGCTTCGGGCCGCTCAATCGCAGCGAGTCGTCCGATCTCGGCGTCAGCGCGGACCAGTTCGCTGCCCGCAAGCTCGGCAAGGACACGGCCCTCCCGTCGCTCGAGATCGCGGGCGAGGGCGGCGTCGGGGCATGCAGCAAGGACGGCGCGGGCTGCGGCTTCGGCAGCAGCACCGCGTTCCGCACGCCGCTGCAGCCCCTGCCGATGGAGGTGAATCCCCGCAAGGTGTTCTTCACGCTGTTCGGACGCGGCTCCACGACGGCGGAGCGCCGCGATATCCTGAGCGAGACCGGCAGCATCCTCGACTACTCGATGGAGCAGGCGGCGGCGCTCCAGCAGACCATCGGCCCCTCGGACCGCCGCATCGTCAGCGA
>JASHYG010000196.1 GCA_030043215.1 Gammaproteobacteria bacterium | reverse complement strand
TTCGGGTCCTTGACCTTGACCGTCCGCATGTCCACCTTGATCGTCGAGGCTCGCGCGCCGAGTGCGCCGTAGCTGAGCTTCCGCCCAGTGCCCGTATGCCGCACGAACCCGGGGATCTGGGTGTCGCATTGCTCCGGCTTGATGTGCCAGGTCTGCGCCGCGGCGGCGACGAGCATCTCGCGCGCCGTTGCGCCGACGCGCCGCAGCGGCTCGTAGTTCATCGGGGTGGAGAAGCTGCCGCCCGCGAACTGCGCGCCATACGTCTTGGCGTCGACCGGGGCCGTCTCCGTCACGACATTCTTCCAATCCGCATCGAGCTCTTCCGCGACGACCATCGGAAGCGAAGTCTTGATGCCCTGTCCGATCTCGGGGCACTTCGACATGATGGTGACGGTGCTGTCGGGATCGATCTGGATGTAGGCGTTGAGAGTGTAGCGGCGCCGAGCGCCACTCGCCGTGTTGGCCAGCACGGGCACACTGAAGTCGATGAGCAGGCCGCCGCTTGCGGCGACGCTCGCCGCGAGGAAGGTTCGGCGGCTGACGGATTCGCGGCCGGCAGGACCTGCGCCGGCTCCCTTCTCGAATGATTGGACAGCGCGTAGGCGTGCCATGGTCAGACCTCCCTCGTGTCCGCGGTGGGCAGGCCCGCCGCCTGCTTGATGGCGGCGCGGATGCGGGTGTAGGTGTAGCAGCGGCAGAGGTTGCCGCTCATCGCATCGTCGATGTCACTGTCGGTCGGACGCGGCGTGCTGCTGAGCAGCGCGGTGGCCGCCATGATCTGCCCGGCCTGGCAGTACCCGCACTGGGGCACATCGAGCTGGACCCACGCCGCCTGCACCTTCTGGCCGACCGGGCTTGCGCCGATCCCCTCGATGGTGGTCACCGCGGCCGAGCCGACCATGGACACGGGGGTGATGCATGAGCGGGTCGCCATCCCGTTCAGGTGGACCGTACAGGCCCCGCAGAGGCCCATGCCGCAGCCGAACTTGCTGCCCTTGAGGTCCAGCAGGTCCCGCAGAACCCACAGCAGCGGGGTGCTGCCGTCCACATCGACCGTCTGCGCCTTGCCATTCACGTTGAGGGTGTAGCTCATGCTCGGGTCCTGTGTTGTGACCTTCCCCAAGGCTCGCGGGCGCGGCCTCGCCTCCCCGACTCTACCAGATCGGGGGCCCTGCGCCGAGCGTCACACATTGTCAAGAGAGCCGTTCCGGGCCGGATCGAGCGGGCAAGAGCGTAGGCCGAGGCGAGCCTAGGCCCAGGCGCGCAAGAATCTAGGGGTCGGGAGCAGCCGCCCAGGACCTAGCTTGCCAGTCCCGCCCGCCGCGAGGCGACGCGCGCCAGGACCGCCCATTCGAGGTCCGCCTCGCCGGCGGCGACGGCCTCGAGAAAGTTGTCGCGCAGGACACTCGCAAACGGCATCGGCACATGGGCCGCCTCGCCCGCCTGCAGGGCGAGCCGCACATCCTTCAGCCCGAGCCGCACGGGGAACGAGGCCGGCTCGAAGCGCTGCTCGGCGATGAGCCGGCCGTAGCCCTGATAGACGGGCGATGCGAACAGCGTGCTGGTCAGGATCTCGAGAAACCGGGCGCCCTCGATGCCGTAGGCGCGCGCGAGCGCGACCGCCTCGGCCATCGTCTCGAGCGCGCTCGCGATCATGAAATTGCCGGCGAGCTTCACGGCGTTGGCCCGCTCCGGCTCGCTCCCCACGGGCCAGATGCGCCCGCCGATCGCTCTCAGCAGCGGCTCGACGCGTGAGGTCGCCGAGGACTCCCCGGCGACGATGACGTTGAGCTTGGCCTCCCGCGCCACATCCGGTCGCCCGAAAACCGGGGCGGCGACGTATGCGAGGCCGCGCTCGCGATGCAGGCGCGCGAGCTCACCGGCGAACTGGACCGACACGGTGGCGAGATTGACATGGACGAGGCCCCGCCGGGCGCTCTCGATCACGCCCTGCTCGAGCAGGACCGAGCGCGCGGCCCCGTCGTCCGCGAGCATGGTCATGAGGACTTCCGCGCGGGCCGCATCGCGGGGCTCCGCCGCCGCCGTGGCGCCGAGCTGGGTGAGCTCCCCGACCGGCCCGCGCGAGCGGTTCCAGACGGTGAGCCGGTGTCCGGCGCGTATGAGATTGGCGGCGATGGCCCGGCCCATTTGGCCGAGACCGATGAAACCGATATCCATGAGCGGGCTCCAGGACTCAATGCGCGCCGCGAGTGCCGGCGGCGCTCGGATGCGGGAAGCGCCGCATGCGCTCGGCCCTCGAGTGTAGCTCCCGAGCCTGAGCCCGACAGGCGATTCCGACGGGCCGCCGAGCCGCCAGGCGAGCCTCACACCTCTCGTGGCGCCGCATCGACACCCGAAGAACTCACAGACCGCTCACACCGGGCGGGCCAACGCCGCACTAACATGGATCACGCGAGGCACCGCGCTGATCCGATCTGGTGCGACCCGATGCCCTGCACGGAACGCCCAGAGAGTAATATGATGAATTTAAACGTGAATTTCTTTTGGCACAGCGGTTGCACTCGCCCAGCGAAAGCCGTATCGCCGCCAATTGAATCCCTTCCCCACCAAGAGGACGCCAATCATCATGCGCAAAACCATCGGGGCCTTGACGACGGCTGCACTCGTTGCAGCGATGCCACATTTACTGTTCGCGCAGGGCGCACCGGCCGCGCCCGCCGCGCCTGCGGCGGCCGCTGCACCGGCCACACCGGCGGTGCCGAGCTGGGCCGATACGCTGACCGCCTGGGGCTTGACGGCGAACGGGTACGTCGCGGCGTCCTATTACGCTTCGAACGGCTATCCGTTCGACGTCCATCAGTTCGATGTCGACCACGACACGTTCCAGCTCGACGAGGCAGGCTTCCAGCTCGCCTATCAACCGAAGCAGGGCTTCGGAGCGCTGGTCGACCTCATCGCGGGTGAGGACGCGCGGATCCTGCACATCGCGGAAGACGGCCACGACAACTCCTTCGATGCGCGGCAAGCGTACCTGCAGTACGCCGATGGCGCGCTCACGGTCATCGCCGGCAAATTCGTGACGCTCGCGGGCGCGGAGGTCATCAATCCGACGGGGAACACCAACTTCTCGCGGTCGCTGCTGTTCACCGAGTCCGAGCCGCTCGATCACACCGGTGTCCGCGCGACGTACGCCGTCACCAGCACGCTCAGTCTCATTGCCGGCGTCAACAACGGATGGAACGACACCTCCATCTCCTACGGCTCGAAGACCGGTGAGGCGGGCGTCTCCTGGACACCCGACAAGTACTTCTCGCTCTCGTCGGCCGCCTACTTCGGCAAGACGGAGTATCTCCCGGGGACCTCGACACTCGTGGACGCGGACCGAACGCTGATCGACGTCGTGGCAACCGTCAATGCCACCTCGTCCCTGACCTTCATCGTCAACTTTGACTGGGACCAGCAGGCCCAGCCCGACGGCGCCGGGCTGACCACCTTCGTCCCCACCGCCACCTGGGACGGCGTGGCCTTCTACACGAACTATCAATTCAACCCGCAGTGGCGCGTGTCGGCCCGGGTCGAGTATCTCGACGACCGGGACGGCTTCCTCACGGGCACGCTGGACGGCGAGCACCTCTGGGAAGGGACGCTCACCTTCGGCTACGATCCGACAGCGCACTTCGAGCTGCGCCTGGAAGGCCGTTATGACTCGGCGCAGACGAAGCTCTTCTACCGGACCGACCCCGCGGATGCCACTTACCTCAACCCGCCGGAGTTCGCCGACAGCCTCTCGGAGATTGCCCTGCAAGGCGTCTACAAGTTCTGATGGCATGCACCGGGTGTTGCGTGGGCCGCCTTGTTGGCCCACGCAGCACTCAGCGCGCGGATCCCCGCGCGGCGCTCAGCGCGGATTGGCGTGATGGGTATTATCGACGGCGTGCACGATGTCGTGATCGATACAGGGCGTCGGCTCGACCAGCTCCACGTCAGTGAGCTTCGCAGTGCGGTAGATCTTCCACGGCTCGACGAGCACCGCTGGATCCTCCACGGTCACCCGCCACTCGAGCGTGTCGCCCACTCTCCGTAAGCGCTCGATCACGTGCATCGAGCTCGTGTGGAATGCGCCGTTGTCGGTGAGCCAGGTGTCATCGGTGAACTTCGTGCTGTCCACGACGAGCGTGTCGCCCTCCCAGTGACCGACGGCATCGCCGAGGGTGCTGTTCTCCACGTCGGTACGATGCGGCCGGCCGTCGGTCGGAATGATTCGCCAGAACGCGCCGGACACGTCGTCATAGAGGAAGACGACCTGACCCGGGGTCTGCACGATCTTGTCCGGAGGTCCGACGCGGGGCAGGCCCGGCGAGCGGCAGTGCAGCACCCCGTCCATCTGCAGCTGGTGGTCGTTCAGCCGCTTCACCTTCGCCAGATACTGGGTCCTGTACTGCGGAAAATCCGCGCGCGGTGCGCTGCCGGTGGCCCGGGGCCGAGCGGTAGGGGGCGGAGCGGCGGGCGGCGGATCACAGCCGGCGACGCAAACCGATCCGCCGGGAAGCTTCTCCGGGTGCAGGAAGTCGATCCCCGCGCCGTTGTCCCAGGTGCCGTTGAGGTCGGGGTGACCGTCCGCCAGGCGTGGAACCGCCGCTGCGCTCGTTGCGGCCTGTGGACTTGCGACGCCAAGGCACGCGGCCCAGAGAAGCGCCACCGCAGCGGCGCCGCCGAGCGCCGCGCCGTGCATCCGCCTACGTGTGTCTGAGAGATTCATCTTGCGCCTCCGCATCGAAACGAGCGGGTGGGCGATCGACGCCCCCCGCCCGCGAGATCCGCTCACTTGTCGGGCGCGAACTGATAGTGATGGCCGTCCCGGTAGGTGATCTTGAGCATGTAGCCGAGATGCGGCGTCCCGTCGCGGGCCGGATAGATGTCGACCGTCGCAGTCTCGGCGTTGCCGATCAGCATGGCTTTGGTGAGCCCTGCCTTGCGCATCATCGCGACCGGAACCGTCTCGAGGCGCCAGTCGGTCACCGCGCCCCGAGGCCCCTCCACGTCGAAGTGGACATAGATGTGCGGGTTCGCCCACTCGACCGACGAGACGACGCCGTGCAGCGTCAGCTTCTGATGAGTGTTGAACTCGCCGCCCACGGAATGGTGAGCGAAGCTCACGGGCGCGGCCGCGGCGAGCCCCAGCGCCAGCAACGTCCGCGATCGCAACGAAGCGCCCATACGGTGACTTACCCCCCGATAGCCCACCGGCAGGCCACCCGATCGAGGACCGCAGCAGCCCGCCGACACGATACTCCGGTCGAGGCCTTTGAGCCATCGACCGGGGCTCGCCGACCCGGAACTAAGTCCTCGGTGCAGCGGTCGAACCGCTTGCCGGCATTCCATGGGAGGCTCTGTGTCTCAGGACTCGATGGCCACGCTCCGCGCGCTCGGCTAGACTGCAACCGATCGTCCCGAAGCTCGGCTACTATGCGTCGGTTAACGCTCGCGCTGGTATTTCCGCTGCTGCTGCTGCTTGCACAGCAGGGCGCGCTGCTGCATGAGCTGAGCCACGCGTACTACAGCGGGCACCACCTCGGTGCGCAGGTGCGCCACGACGCGCAGCTCCCCGACGACAGTGTGTGCCCGGCCTGCCAGGCGTTCGCTCAAGTCGCCCATTCCGTCGGCCACTCCACCGCAAGTCTTGCGGTGCCACCGGCGGCCTATCTTCCGAGCCCTGCTCCCGCCTATCACATCATCGGCGCCGCTGCGCCGACCCCGCGCAGCCGCGGCCCCCCGCTCGCACGAACCTAGCGATTCCTGCCTCGACGCCTCGTGGCTCGATCGAGCGAGCGCGTGGCGTCGGGTCGCTGTGCCGTCCGAGCGGCGCGCCGGTTCGAGCCGTGCTGCCGCGACACGTTGCCGATACAGGATGTTCATTCATGCTTCATTTCAATATCCGACTCACAGTCCTCGGCCTGTGCGCCTCGATCCTGGCTGCGCCAGGAATCCGGGCGGCGGACGCCGATACCAATGGTCCTTCCAACGACGCGACCAGCACCGACGCGGGCACGTCCACGGATACGGGCGCGCCCCTGCAGACCGTGGTGGTCACCGCAAAGCATCTCAACGAGGTACGCTCCCAGATCGAGACGCAGACCGGAGCCTCCACCTACACCGTCGATGAGGCCGCGATCGCGGGCGAGCCGGGCGGCCAGAACGTCGAGCTCAATCAGGTCATGCTGCAGATGCCGGACGTGGTCCAGGACTCCTTCGGGCAGATTCACGTGCGCGGGGATCACAACGACCTGCAATACCGGCTCGACGGCATCATCATCCCCGAGGGCATCAGCGTCTTCGGCCAAACCCTGGACCCGCGGCTGATCTCCTCCGTGAGCCTGATCACGGGCGCGCTGCCGGCCGAGTACGGCCTCGACACCGCCGGCATCATCAACCTCACCACCAACAGCGGCCTGCTGCAGCCGGGCGGATACGTCTCGATGTACGGTGGTAGCCACGACACCTACGAGCCCTCGTTCGAGGACGGCGGCAGCGTCGGCACTTTCAGCTACTACGTTACGGCCGACATGCTGCAAAACGACCTGGGGATCGAGTCCCCGTACGCGAGCTCCACTCCCCTGCACGACCATGCGAACCAGGATCACGCCTTCGGCCTGTTCGAGGACATCCTCGACCCGAACAACCGCGTCTCGCTCATCGTCGGCACCTCCGACGATGAATTCGAGATTCCGAACCAGCCGGGCCTCGAGCCCACCCTGGGCCTCACCGTCGAGGGCGAGAGCGACTACCTCAGCAACTACCTCGACGAGACGCAGCACGAGCTCACGCAATACGCGATCCTGAGCTGGCAGCACTCCGAGGGCGCTCTCAACTGGCAGAGCTCCCTGTCCACCCGCTATACCAGCCTGCACTTCAGCCCGGACTGGACCGGCGATCTGCTCTACAACGGCATCGCCCAGGACGCCTTCAAGTCGGACACTGCACTCGCCTGGCAGACCGACGGTTCCTACGTGCTGAGCGACACCCATACGCTGCGCGCCGGTTTCTTTCTCCAGCACGACAGCTCGACGAGCGACACGACCTCGCAGGTCCTGCCGATCAATGCCCTCGGCGCCGAGACGAGCGACATTCCGCTCACGCTGCTCGACAACGGCACCCAGTCGCAGCAGATCGAGAGCACCTACTTGCAGGATGAGTGGAAGGCGCTCCCCGGCGTCACGCTCAATTACGGCCTGCGATTCGACCACTACAGCGCCTATTCGAGCGGCAGTCAGGTCAGTCCGCGTGTCAACGTCGTGTGGCAGGTCGAGACCGACACGACGATACACGGCGGCTACTCCCGCTACTTCACTCCGCCGCCGTTCGAGCTGATCGGCAGCGAGGTCTTCACGAGATTCGCCGGCACCACCGCCCTGCCGCCCGGCTCGGAGACGGAAGACACCCCGCCCATGGCCGAGCGCTCCGATTACTACGACCTCGGCGTGCAGCACACGCTGCTCGAGAAAAGCCTGACGCTCGGCGTGGATGCGTATGGGGAAACCTCACAGAACCTCATCGACGAGGGCCAGTTCGGCGCGCCGATCATTCTCACGCCGTTCAACTATCGCTACGGCCGGATCGGCGGCGTCGAATTCACCGAGAACTACACCGTCCACGATCTCTCGATCTACAGCAACCTCGCCTTCCAGTCCGCCAAGGGCAAGGATGTCGAGTCCTCGCAGTTCAACTTCACCGAGCAACAGCTCGCCTACATCGCCAACAACTACATTCACCTCGATCACGAGGAGCGGGTATCGGCCTCGGCCGGCGCCGCCTATGTCTGGCGGGGAACGCGCTTTAGCGTGGACTCGATCTTCGGCACCGGGCTCCGCGACGACCTCGTCCTGCCGAGTGGCTTCGATATCCCGAACGGCGATCACACCCCGAGCTACACGACGGTCAATCTCGGAGCGAGTCACGCCTTCCCCATCGCCGGCTCGGGACCGCTCACGGCGCGGCTCGACGTGATCAACCTGCTCGACAAGGTCTACGAGATCCGCAGCGGCTCCGGAATCGGCGTCTTTGCTCCGCAGTACGGCGCATCCCGCGGGGTTTTCGGGGGCGTGGAATGGGACTTCTGAGGGCTCGATGAACGGCGGGCGCTCTTGCGGGCCACCCTCCCGGCAGGCGACGATCGCCTCCCTCCGCACGGCGCAGCAATCCATGTCACCGAGCCCCGACCGCCTACCCCCCATCCCCTCCGATGAGATGACCCCTGCCCAGCGGCGCGCCGCGGATGCTCTCGTGCATGGGCCGCGCGGCGCGCTGTTCGGGCCCTTCGTTCCGATGCTGCGCAGTCCGCAGCTCATGGACCGCGCGCAGCGGCTCGGGGAATACCTACGCTACGACAGCGCTATGCCCCAGAGGCTGCGCGAGCTCGCGATCCTCGTGACCGCCCGGCACTTCCGCCAGGCCTACGAATGGCACGTCCACGCTCCCGCGGCCGCCAAGGCCGGGCTTGCGGCGCCGACCATCGCCGCCATCGCCGCGGGTCGGCGGCCCGATACGCTGCAGGCCGACGAGGCGATCGTCTACGACTTCTGCACGGAGCTCCACCGGGAGCATCGAGTGAGCGATGCGACGTACGCCGGAGCGCTCGCGCTCCTCAAGGAGACCGGAGTGATCGATCTGTGCGGGGTGTGCGGCTACTACGGCCTGCTCGCGCTGATCATGAACGTCGCCCGCACGCCGCTCCCGCAGGGTGCGGCAGCGCCCTGGGACGACTCGGGCGAGTAGCCTCCTCTCACCGCGCGCCGGGCCATGCGACGACGCTCTGGCGCTGCTCGCCAAGCCCGTCGATGCCGAGTCGCACGCTGTCGCCCGGCTTGAGGAAGATCGGCTGCGGCTTCTTGGCCGCCCCGACGCCCGGCGGCGTCCCGGTCGTGATGAGATCTCCCGGCTCGAGCGTCATGAAGCGGCTGATGTAGCTCACGAGATGCGCGGCGCTGAAGATCATCGTCCGCGTATTGCCGGTCTGCATGCGCACGCCGTTCACCTCGAGCCACATCCCGAGACGCTGCACGTCGGCAATCTCATCACGCGTCACGAGCCAAGGGCCGACGGGGCCGAAGGTATCGCAGCCCTTGCCCTTGTCCCAGGTACCGAAGCGCTCCAGCTGGAATTCCCGCTCGGACACGTCGTTCACCACCACGTAGCCGGCCACATGGTCGAGCGCGGCACTCTCCTCGACGTACTGCGCACGCGTCCCGATGACGATGCCGAGCTCCACTTCCCAGTCGGTCTTGCGGGAGTCCCGCGGAATCACCACCGCATCGTTCGGGCCCTGC
>JASHYG010000195.1 GCA_030043215.1 Gammaproteobacteria bacterium | reverse complement strand
GCTCGAGCAGCCCAATCCGCGCGCGCTCGACAACGTGAACACGCCGGAGGAGTACGGGGCGGCCTCGGGCGCGCTGCGGTCCGCGCCCGCGCGCCCGGCCGCGCTCGGCGCCTCCAGGCGCATCGAGGTTCAGTACTACGCGCTGCTGCGCGAGCAGGCGGGGCGCAGCGCCGAGACAGTGACGACACCGGCCCGCACACCGCGCGAGCTCTACGAGGAGCTGCGCAAGCGCCATCCCTTCTCGCTCGCCCCGGAGATGCTGCGCGTTGCGGTCAACGCGGAGTTCGGCGACTGGTCCCAGCCGCTCGGCGAAGGCGATGCGGTCGTCTTCATCCCCCCGGTGGCCGGGGGGTGAGCTCGGCGCGCCGCAACGGTTATGAGAACATTTGCCTTCACCCGTGAACCCCTCGACCCCGCCTCCCTCCGCCAGGCGCTGGCGGACCGCAGCTGCGGAGGCTATGCGAGCTTCGAGGGCTGGGTGCGCGATCAGAACGAAGGACAGTCCGTCACCCACCTGGAATACGAGGCTTTCGAGCCGCTCGCGATCAAGGAAGGCGAGCGGATCCTCACCGAGGCGCTCGAGCGCTTCGGGGTCGAGCACGCCGCCTGCGTCCATCGCGTCGGCGATCTCGCCCTCGGCGAGATGGCCGTCTGGGTCGGCGCGAGCGCCCGCCATCGCGATGAGGCGTTCCTCGCCTGCCGGTACATCATCGATGAGGTCAAGCACCGTCTGCCGATCTGGAAGAAGGAGCACTATCGGAGCGGCGATTCGGGTTGGGTGAACTGCGAGCGCTGCGCCGCCGCGGTGTCGGCTCCCGAGGCGCACGATCACCACGAGCATGCGCCCGCTCTCGAGCATGCGCACACGCCCGGGCATGCGCACGCCCACGGGCACGAGCCGGTGCCTGCGCGCGCGCTCGTGCCCGACTACTCCCGCCAGATCGCGCTGAAGGAGGTCGGCCCCGGCGGGCAGGCGCGGCTGCGCGCGAGTCGAGTGCTGGTCGTCGGAGCCGGCGGCCTCGGCGTTCCCGTCCTCTCGTATCTCGCCGGCGCGGGTGTCGGACGGCTGGGCATCGTCGACGGCGATAGACTCGAGCCTTCCAATCTGCACCGCCAAACGCTCTACGCCCTCGCGGAGGCCGGTCGGCCGAAGGCCGAGCTCGCCGCGGAGCGCCTGCGCGCTCTGAATCCGGATGTCGACGTTAGAGTGCACTCCGTGCGGCTCGACGCCGCCAACGGCGCTGCGCTGATCGAGCCCTACCAGCTCGTGATCGACTGCACCGACAACTTCTCGACGAAGTTCCTCCTCAACGATCTATGTGTGCAGCTCGGCAAGCCCGCCATTCTCTCGAGCGTCTATCAGTTCGAGGGGCAGCTGCAGGTGGTCAGGCCCGACCGCTCGGGCGCTTGCTTGAGATGCATCTGGCCGGAGGCGACGCGCGACGGACTCGTCGGCAACTGCGCCGAGGCGGGCGTCTTGGGTCCGGTGCCCGGTCTCTTCGGAAGCCTCCAGGCGCTCGAGGCGCTCAAGATCCTGCTCGATCTGCCGGGCCAGCTCGGCGATGAGCTGCTGGTCGTGGACCTGACTTCACTCTCGGTGTCGCGTGTCCGGGCGCGCCGCGCGCAGGAGTGCCGCGAGGGGCCGTGCGCACGGATCGCCGTCCGCTCCGGAGCGCAGGCCGCTTCGCCCGCTCCCGACCCCGCCGTCGAGCTCCGCTTCCACGACCTGTCGGAGGCACTGCGGCAGGGCTTCGGCATCATCGACGTGCGGGAGCCGCGCGAGATCGCGGAGCATCCGGCGCCCGCCGAGCGCGTACGCCACATCCCGCTCCACGCATTGATCGAGCTGGCTCAGGGGAGTCCGCGGGACGGCGAGCGCCCGCTCGATCCATCCGCCAAGTACCTGCTGGTCTGCGCGAGCGGCAAGCGCAGCCTCGCCGGCGCGCAGGAGCTGCGCGCGAGAGGGTTCGGGTTGGTCTATTCGCTCGCCGGCGGCATCGCCGCGCTCCGGCGGCACGCACCGGCGTGAGGCCTCAGGGCCTCACCTGCCCCGCGCCGAGCACGACATACTTGTAGCTCGTCAGCTGCTCGGCGCCGACCGGCCCACGGGCGTGAAACCGGTCGGTCGAGATCCCAATCTCCGCGCCCATCCCGAACTCCCCGCCGTCCGCAAACTGCGTCGAGGCGTTGTGCAGCACTATTGCGCTGTCCACGCGCTGCAGGAACCGCTCCGCCGCGCCGGTATTCTCGGTCACGATCGTCTCCGTATGTGCGGAGCCGTACCGCGCGATGTGCTCGATGGCGGCATCGACGCCGTCCACCACCCGAGCTGCGATGATGGCGTCGAGGTACTCGGTGAGCCAGTCCTCCTCCGTCGCGGGCCGCACCCGGGCGTCGGCGCGCTGCACGGTTGAGTCTCCGCGAACCTCGCAGCCGGCATCCAGCAGGTCGCCCACGATGGGTTTCAGGTGCGAGTGGATGCATCCTCGGTCGATCAGCAGCGTCTCCGCCGCACCGCACACCCCCGTGCGGCGCATCTTGGCGTTGAGCACGATCGCGCGAGCCATCCTCAAGTCCGCGTCCCGGTCGACGTACACGTGACAATTGCCTTCCAGATGGCCGATCACGGGAACGCGCGCCTCCTTCTGCACGCGGGCGACGAGGTCCTTGCCGCCGCGCGGCACCAGCACGTCGAGATACTCGGTCATGCCCGAGAGCATGTAGCCGACCGCCGCCCGATCGGTAGTGGGCACGAGCTGAATGCAGCTCTCGGGCAAGCCTGCCGCGCGCAGCCCCTCGACGAGGCACTCGTGAATGGCGCGGCTCGAGCGCGTGCTCTCCGAGCCGCCGCGCAGGATCACGGCGTTGCCGGATTTCAGACAGAGCGAGCCGGCATCGGCCGTGACGTTGGGCCGGCTCTCGTAGATGATCCCAATCACGCCGAGCGGCACGCGCACGCGCCGGATGCGCAGCCCATTCGGGCGCTCCCACTCCGCCGCGACGGTGCCGATGGGATCGGGCAGCGCGATGACCTCCTCGATCCCGCGGGCCATGGCCTCGATCCGCTTCTCGTCGAGCTGCAGCCGGTCGAGGAGAGCCGCCGTGAGCTTCTTCGCGCGCGCGGCGTCGAGGTCGTCCGCATTCGCCGCAAGGATGTCGGTGTGGCGCGCGCGGATGGCGCCAGCGGCGGCGGCGAGCGCCCGGTTCTTCTGCTCGGTGCCGGTGTTGGCGAGGACGGCGGCAGCGGCGCACGCCGCGGCGCCCATGCGCTCCATCAGCTGGCCGATACTCGCGTCGGCGCCGCCCGGACGAGTATTCATGATGCCTCCTCCATGGGTTGCGCAGGCTTCGCGCCCGTCTGCAGGATCACGAGATCGTCTCGATGAATCATCTCGTCGCGTCCGCGATAGCCGAGAATGCTCTCGATCTCCGATGACTTGCGGCCCATGATCCGCGCCGCGTCCCCGTCGGAATAGGCGACGATGCCCCGGGCAACCTCCGCGCTGTCCGGTCCGAGGACGCTCACCGTGTCGCCCCGGTCGAATCGGCCGAGCGCCCGGACGACACCGGCCGGAAGCAGGCTCTTGCCCTCGTACAGCGCACGCAGCGCCCCCGCGTCGATTGCAATGGCGCCCGCCGGGCGCAGGGTGCCTGCGATCCATTGCTTGCGCGCCGCAACCGGGGTCGCGCCGGGCACGAACCAGGTGCAGCGGGCCCCTTCCTCGATGCGTCGAACCGGATGGCGGTGATGGCCCGCTGCGATGCACATGTGGCAACCCGCGGCGACGGCGATCTTCGCCGCCATGATCTTCGTCGTCATCCCGCCGGATCCCACATCGGACGCCGACCGCCCCGCCATGGTCTCTATCTCGGGCGTCACGCGCATGACGCGGTCGATGAGCTCGGCGCCCGCCTCCTTGTGGGGGTCCGCCGTGTAGAGGCCGTCCACGTCCGAGAGCAGCACGAGGCAATCGGCGCTGGTCATCTGCGCGACGCGCGCCGCGAGGCGATCGTTGTCGCCATAGCGGATCTCCGCGGTCGCCACCGTGTCGTTCTCGTTGATGACCGGTAGTGCCCCGAGCGCCAGGAGAGACTCGAGGGTGGCGCGGGCGTTCAAGAACCGCCGCCGGCGCTCGCTGTCCTCGAGGGTCAGGAGCACCTGCGCGACGGCGATGTCCTTCTCCTCGAGCAGCTCCTTGTAGGCGTGCGCGAGCCTGATCTGGCCCACGGCCGCCGCGGCCTGGCTCTCCTCCAGCTTGAGGATGCCCCGCGGGAGCCCGAGCTGACGCCGGCCGAGCGCGATGGCGCCCGAGGAAACGAGGATCACCTGCTGGCCGCGCTTGCGGAGCCTCACGAGATCCTCGATGAGGCTCTCGAGCCAGCCGCGGTTCAGGCGCCCCGTCTCCTGGTCCACGAGCAGCGCCGACCCGACCTTCACCACGACGCGGCGCGCCGTGAGGAGCGGGGATTCTGAGCTGGGGCGCCGCGCAGCCATGGAAAAACTATACGGGATAGACTCGTTTTGAGCACGCCCTTAAACTCACGAGCGAGGGTGTCAGCCCCCAAGGGAGCGAGCGGTGAGCAGAGATTACGAGCCGGCCACCGGCCAGTGGTACGAGAACCTGGAGGAGGAGGAGTCCTTCCGCGTGCTGTCCGTCGATGAGGATTCGGAGCTCGTCGAGATCGAGTATCTCGACGGGGATATCGAGGAGATCGATCTCGAGACCTGGCATGAGATGGATCTCGAGCGCATCGAGGAGCCCGAGGGGTGGGCCGGATCGGCGAAGGAGGAGGAGGACGAAGAGGACGAGGAGGAAGAGGAAGAAGACGACGATGACTGGGATGACGACGATGACGATCTCGACGAGGACGAGGAGGACGAGGACGAAGACCGGGACGAGTACTGATCCCCGGCCCCTCTCCGGGGTCCAAGCCGGAATCCTTCCCTGAGCGCCGACCCCGACAGCTGGTTCCACGAGCGGGAATCGGCCTGGCTGTATCGCGAAGTGGCGCGTGCCGAGCCCGATCCCGCAAGGCGCGCGCTGTTCCTCAAGCTCGCTGCGGCGGCCGAGGAGCAAGCCGAGCACTGGCGAGCTCACGCGGCCACGGCCTCCGGCGCCCCGCCGCGAGCCTTCCGGCCCTCTCTGCGCGCGCGCATCGTCGCGCGTCTGGTCCGGCGCTTCGGTCCCCGCGCGCTGCGCGGGGTTCTCGCCGCCATGAAGCTCCGCGGGCTCTCGACGTACGGCTCATCGGTCAATACGCCGGGACATGCCATGCCGACCTCGGCTACGGACATCGGCGCGCGCCATCGAACCTCCGTCGGCGGGAATCTGCGCGCCGCCGTGTTCGGCGTGAACGACGGCCTCATCTCGAACGCCAGTCTCGTGCTCGGCGTGGCTGGAGCGCGGGCGGGCAGCGTCTACGTGTTGACCGCCGGCGCCGCCGGCCTGCTGGCCGGGGCGCTGTCGATGGCCTCGGGGGAATACGTCTCGGTGCGCTCGCAGCGCGAGATGTACGAGTATCAGATCGCCCTCGAGCGGGCCGAGGTCGCCGCCTACCCCGAGGAGGAGGCCGAGGAGCTCGCGCTCATCTATCAGGCGCGGGGCGTCGATATCGAGCAGGCGAGAGGCATGAGCCGCGCGCTGCTCGCCCATCCGGAGCAGGCGCTCGATGTCCTCTCGCGCGAGGAGCTGGGTCTCAATCCGGACGACCTCGGCTCGCCCTGGAGCGCGGCCGGCTCCTCGTTCCTGTCGTTCGCGATCGGCGCGGCGGTTCCGCTCGCCCCCTTCCTCGCCGGTCTGCGGGGCGTCGAGGGGATCGTGGCGGCCGCCGCAGCCACGCTGCTCGCGCTGATCGGGGTGGGGTTGACGCTGAGCCTGTTCACCGGCCGCTCTGCCTGGCGCGGAGCCCTACGCATGGTGCTCATCGGCGGCGGCGCTGGGATCGTGAGCTTCACCGTGGGCCGGCTGCTCGGCGCCGTGCTGCGCTAGCCGCCCGGCACACGCTGCCTAGGCAGCCTTTGAAAATAAGAGGTTAGCCCCCACAGTAGCCTTGGGTGGCAGGGGACCGGTAAAGTGTGGCGCAGGCCCGAACCGCGGCCGCGCCTGGCCGGTCCAAGGCCTGGTAGGGCTCATTCGGCACGGGACTCTCTCATGAAGCGCATTCTTCTGTTTCTCGCCACCAACCTGGCGATCCTGCTCGTCCTCACCCTCGTCGTCCGCATCCTCGGGCTCGATGGGTACCTCGCCCGGGCTGGAACCAATCTCGGCTCGCTGCTGGTGCTTGCGGCGATCTTCGGCTTCGGCGGATCGCTCATCTCCCTGCTCCTGTCGAAATGGATCGCCAAGCGCGCCATGGGCGTGCGGGTCATCGAGCAGCCGACGAGCCCCTCGGAGCAATGGCTCGTCGCCGCGGTCCGCGCCCATGCGCAGGCCGCGGGTATCGGCATGCCGGAGGTCGGCGTATTCCAGTCGCCGGTGCCGAATGCCTTTGCGACCGGCCCCCGCCGCGACAGCGCTCTCGTCGCGGTGAGCACCGGCCTGCTGCAGCGGATGAACGGGGATGAGCTGCGCGCCGTGCTGGGCCACGAGATCACCCACGTCTCGAACGGCGACATGGTCACCCTCACGCTCATCCAGGGCGTCGTCAACACGTTCGTGATTTTCCTGTCGTACATCATCGGCAACATCGTGGACCGCGCCGTGTTCGGCAACCGGCAGGGACGCGGCATCGCGTACACCGTGACGGTGCTCGTGAGCCAGCTCGTGCTCGGAGTCTTCGCGACCCTGATCGTGATGGCCTTCTCGCGCAGACGAGAGTTTCGTGCCGACCGGGGCGGCGCGCGCCTCGCGGGCCGGGAGAACATGATCGCGGCGCTCGAGCGCCTCAAGACCACCGACCAGCCTCTGCCCTCCTCGCAGTTCGCGGCGTTCGGGATCACATCGGGCGGCGGCACCCGCGGCTTCCGGCGGCTCTTCATGAGCCATCCGCCGCTCGACGAGCGCATCGCCGCCCTGCGCGCGGCGACCTGAGCCCGTTGCGGAGCATCGCCGATCAAATCCGGGAGCGGCTCGGCGCGGACGCCGTGCTCACCACGCCCGCCGATCTCGACCCTTATCTCACCGACCACCGCGGTCTGTATCACGGCCGCGCCTCGGCCGTCGTTCTGCCAAGGACCGCAGGCGAGGTCTCGCAGGTGCTCGCGCTTTGCAATGAGCAGCGGATCGGCGTGGTGCCCCACGGAGGCAACACGAGCTACTGCGGAGGCGCGACGCCCGATGAGTCGGGACGGCAGATCGTGCTCGCCCTCGGGCGGCTCGACCGCATCCGCGCC
>JASHYG010000194.1 GCA_030043215.1 Gammaproteobacteria bacterium | reverse complement strand
CGCCATTTTCGAGAACGAGCAGCGCGCAGTCCCTGCGAATGGCGGACCTGGGCGCCGCCGCACTTTCATTCTGTGCGGCGGCATTCTTCCCGGCCACGACATCGAAGTACGCGATGAGATGGGTCGCCCGCTGCCGCATCGTCGAGTGGGACGGATCTTCGTGCGCGGCCCCAGCCTCATGACCGGCTATTTCGGTGCTCCCGAGGAGACTGCGCGCGTGATGACGGGCGATGGCTGGCTCGATACCGGTGATCTGGGCTATCTCCTCGACGGTCAGATCGTCATCACAGGCCGTGCCAAGGACCTCATCATCATCAATGGCCGCAATCTCTGGCCGCAGGACATCGAATGGTCCGTCGAGACGGAAGTCGGGGCACTCCGCAGCGGCGATGTCGCGGTCATCTCGGTGCTTGCCGATCCCGGTGAGGAGATCGTCGCTCTCGTGCAGTGCCGGACGCGCGATCCGGCGGAGCGTGATGCACTCGCTGTACGGGTCACCAATGTCATTCGCGGCCGGTATAGCGTCGAGGCAAACGTCGTCCTGGTGCCGCCGCACAGTCTGCCGCAGACTTCCTCGGGTAAGCTGAGCCGCAGCCGCGCGCGCACGCTCTATCTCGCGGGCCACTTTGCTCATGAGCCCGTACCGGTTCCCAAGAGCGCCCGGAGCAAATGAGCGGCGATGGCGTCATCTGCGTCAGTGGCGCGACGGGCTTCCTGGGTCTGCACATCGTAGCGGCGCTCGCACGCGCAGGGCGACGAATACGGATTCTTGCGCAGCGCGACGTCGCGCACGAGCTATGGCGGGGCATCGCGCTGGATGTCGTGCCTGGCCGCCTCGAGGATTCCCGTTCGCTCGAACGGCTCACTCTCGGCGCCGATACGGTGATTCATGTCGCGGGACTCGTCAAGGCGCGCGATGCGTCCGAATTTCTCCGGGTCAATCGCGACGGCACGCGCGCCATCGCACAGGCGGCGCTGAAATACGCTCCGGCGTCCCGTTTCGTCGCGATCTCCTCGCTTGCGGCGCGCGAGCCGCACCTTTCCCACTACGCCGCCAGCAAGCGCGCCGGTGAAGAGGCGGCGCGTCACGTCTATCGAGACAGGCAGGGCCAACTCGTGATCGTGCGTCCGCCCATGATCTACGGGCCATGGGACCGCGAGTCGCTGGCGATCTTCAAGGCAGCCTCGCACTCGCTCGTTCCAATCGTCGGATCGGGCCGTATGACGGTCGTACACGTTACCGATGCCGCCGCCGCCATTGTCCGTCTTGCCGTCGGCGCGGGCAGCGCCGGCCTCTACGCGCTCGCGGACGACAATCCAGCCGGATACTCACCGAGGGAGTTCATGGGAGAAGCTGCGCGCGCGGTCGGGCGCATTCCGCATTTCGCCCGCATCCCCGGTGGAGCTCTCATCATCGCCGGGCAGGCCTGGGCGTGGTGGGGGCGTCTACGAGGCCGCGCGCCCATCTTCAGCGTGGGCAAGGCGCGAGAAATACTGCATCCAGACTGGTCGATCTCCTCCGACGAATTGCTCCCGTCCGCGATTTACCAGTCACGAATCGGGATTTCCGAAGGGTTCCGCGCGACGGCGGCCTGGTACAAGACGGCCAAATGGCTCACTTGATTCCAGGCTTTCGAGAGACCGTGCAAAGCGGTGGAGGGGAGGGCGGCCTGACAGTGCGCGAGGTCACGATCTTTCGCCACAACCTGTTCAAGATCTCCGAGCCGTTCGTCGCGGCGCAGGCGGAGCACCTGCGCCGGTACAGGCCGCTCTATCTGGGAAGACTGCGCTATGGTGACCCGCCGGCCGGCGCGAATTGCCTCGCCTTGCAGGATCTCGCGCCGCGATGGCCGCTGCCGCTCGTCGGCTGGCAAATGCTCACGCGGGACACGCGCCCATATGAGCGTCTGCTCGGCGGCCACCGTCCGTCGCTGATCCACGCGCACTTCGGCGTGAACGGTGTCTATGCGCTGCCCCTGGCGCGCCGACTCGGAATACCGCTCGTCACCACGTTTCACGGTTTCGATGCGCTCCTCTCGACGCCCGCCCTGCTGTGTTCGCCGGAATGGGCGCAGTATCGATTGCTGCGGGGCAGATTGGCGCGAGACGGCGCCCTGTTCATCTGCGTCTCTTCATTCATCCGTGACCGATTGCTCGCCATGGGATTCCCAGAGGGGCGCACGCGGGTCCTCTACACCGGCATCGATTGCGAGGCGATCCGCTCCCGAGATCCCGGCGAGGAAACTGCGACGGTCCTCCACGTCGCACGTCTCGTCGAGTTCAAGGGCACCGAATATCTGGTCCGCGCGTTCGTGGCCGTCGCCAACGCGCATCCGAAGGTACAACTGGTCATCATCGGCGACGGTCCGCTGAATCGTCGGCTGCGAACGCTCGCAGGGTCGCTGGGACTCGGTCAACGAGTGCTCTTTCTGGGTGCGCGTCCCCATGCGGAAGTTCTCGGCTGGATGCGCAAGGCTTCAATGCTGGTGCTGCCGAGCGTGCGCACGATCACCGGGCGCGCCGAAGGCTTCGGGATGGTTTTATTGGAAGCCGCGGCCAGCGGTGTTCCGGTGATAGGCTCCCGCCACGGCGGAATTCCGGAAAGCGTGATCGACGGCCGCACCGGTTTCCTCGTTCCGGAACGCGATGCGGACGCCCTCGCTCGAAGGATGATCGAATTGCTGGGCGATTCGGCGGCTCGGCACCGCATGGGTGCCGAAGGCAGAGCGCACGCCGAGCGGAATTTCGACATTCGCCGGCAGACCGAGCTGCTCGAGAATTTCTATGATGCCGTGATTTCCAATGCGGCGTGATGCCGCAGCGCCGAACCGCAGGTCAGGTTGGGTCGTGAGGCCGCTGCCGCGCGTGAAGGAACAGACCGGCATAGGTCAGAGCCGTCGCGGCCACGACCACACCAAGCTGACTCCTCGGATCGCCACCGCCGGCCAGCAACTGCGCCCCCTCTACGACGGAGGCAATGGCGACGGCACCGATCGACGGCATGATGAAAGCCCGCACGAGCTCTCCAGCGCCGATATTCCACTGTCGCCGCAGATAGCGGCTTTCCCAGATCAACAGCAGCGGATAGACGGCCACCCAGACCGCCGACACGGCGATGATCCCGGCTCGTGCCGGAAAGTGAGAGCCCACGATGACGATGCCCGCGGCCAACAGCAGCAGCGTCACCGCGGAGAGGCGGGCGGCCAGTCCCGGGTGTCCAGTTCCTATGACGACGGGATAGAACAGCTGCGACGTCACACGCAGGAGCGCCGCTGCCGCGAGCAGCTCGAGGGGCACGGCGGCCGCGGCATAGCTGTGGCCTTGCCCGTCGTGAATCAATGCGGTAAGCGGGCCGGCGGCGAGAATGAAGGCCGCCATCAGCGGCACAACCACCCACGCAAGCCTGCGCAGCGACCACATCAGCGACTGCGCCAGCTGCTCCTTGACCAAGGACGCTCGTGCGAAGACCGGCAGGGCCGTGCGGTTGATCAAGGTGCCGACGGCCAGTGCGGGCTCCATGGCGGCGGTGAGGGCCACCCCGTAGACCGCGAGCTGTGCCGGTCCGTAAAACCGCCCGACCAGCAGATAGTCGATGTTGTCGAGCAGCTGATCCAGGAAGCTCGAAGTGACCGCGCGCACACCGAAGTGTGTCAGCGGCCTGATTTCCGCCATCTGGAAACGAAGTCTCGGCCCGAAAGGTCTGGCAAGCTGTGCGCCGATCAGGGTGTAAAGGGCTCCCGCGCAGTTGCTGGCGACCAGCGCCCAGACTCCGGCGCCGGAGACGGCGAGACCGAGACGCGTCAGCGCGGTACCGAGGGTCGCGCACACGCCGACTACGGCGATGCGCTCATATTGCAGGTCGCGGTTCATCAACGCCAACGGAATCAGCGCAGCACTGACGATCGGCTGCTTCGCCGCGACGGCAAGAAAGTAGATGGCCATGCCGGCGACACCGTAGAACGCCTGGAATAGCGGTGCGGTAAGCAATACGAGCACCGCCGCAATCAGCGCCGCGCCGGCAACGAACCAGAAAAGCGAGTCGAGCTGGATACGGGAGACGGTCCGCGCCTGCACGAGGGCTTCTCTGGTGCCGAGTCCGAGGAACGCCTCGACGAGCGCCCCGATCGAGATGACCAGCGAAGCGATGCCGACCTCCGATTTACTGAGAAACAGCAGCACGGCAAACAGCGTCGCCAGATCGGCGGCCTTCACGATGACTGCCGCGCTGCCGAGCCACTTGAAGCCGCGGTGCAGATGCTCCTGATGGCTATCCATTTGAGCCGGCTCGCGGCCCGGATGCGCGCGCGGCTGTGCGGGCTCGGGATCCGCCAGCGCGCGACCGGCTACTCATGCTCGGTCGGAGGGAGAGAGGATGCGGCCAAGGCTGCCTTGGGCGGCAGCACCCAGGAATGGTTGCGGACGAGATGAATGGCCCAACGCCACGATTGACTGAGCCAGGCTCGAAAATGCGTGCGGCTCCACATGCCCGGCTCCACGGGTGCGGCCTGCAGCCGGTCCGTGATGATAGCGGCAATTCGTTGCGCGCGTGTACTCCACGTGAAGTCACGGCTATCGGCGAGCGCGGTGGTGGCAAGATGCTCCGAGAGTCTCGCGTCGCTGGTCACCGCGCGGATCGCCGTGACGAGAGCGTCCGGACAATCCGGGCGGCAGAGGAAAGCATTCTCCCCGTGGCGCAGGACTTCACGCACGTCGGGCGTATCGCCCGCTACGATGGGACGGCCGGAAGCCAT
The DNA here is from genome assembly GCA_030043215.1 of Gammaproteobacteria bacterium. Classification (GTDB taxonomy): domain Bacteria; phylum Pseudomonadota; class Gammaproteobacteria; order Steroidobacterales; family Steroidobacteraceae; genus JASHUC01. Next base: position 2,457 of record JASHYG010000194.1, on the reverse strand, counting down.
GTAAAGGAAGACCTTGAGCGGCAACACCGTCGAGCCGAATGCGGCGAGCGGCCGCCGCGACGGCGGAATCAGCAGCACGTCCGCGGCAAAGATGTAGGGTGCGAGCGCATCGGGCGTCTGCCAGGGGACGATCCGGACGTTGGCAACGGTCTTGGCGAGAGTTTCGATCGGGCCGTTTCCGGAGGAGCCGACCAGAACGAATTCGTGATCCGGAAGCCTGCGCGCCGCCTCGATCACGGTGTCGAGTCCCTTCTTGGGGTTGATGCGGCCGGTATAGACGGCCGTCTTTCTGTCCCGGCCGATGCCGATTTGAGCCTTCGCGGCATCCAATGGGATAGGAGCCCGCAGACGCTGCGGCTCGAAGCCGTTGTGGACGCAGTGCAGCTTGGCGCGCGGAATTCCGAGATCGAGATACCTGTTCCGGGTGTACTGCGAGTGGCAGATGTTGACGATGAAGCGCCTATTGCACATCAGACGGTGAATCCACAGCTGCAGCGGCGGGACCTGGTCGGGCCAGGGCCGATAATGGTCGAACACGACCCGCTGGCCGAACAGCACGGCGACCCAGGCGACCCACAGGTTCCGCGTGTACACGAGATCGGCGTCGCGGAATTCCCGTCGTAGAGCGATGGTCAGCCCGCAGAACAAGTGTCGCACCGCGGCCGGCCGTGACGGGGCGAAGGCGCGGATCGCGGGCATGCGGGCCAGAGCGGCGGCGGCGACACAACCGTCGCTATTCGCAGACGGGACGTGAAGCCACGACTGGGTGGTCAGAGGCGCAAGGTAGCTTGCGGTCGTCACGAAGACTTCCGCGTCCGCCTGGGGGTTCGGCAGCGGATTCTCAAAGGCGAAGAGAATCTTCATGGTGGGCTGTAGGCGCCGTCAGCGGCAACAATTATGCCAGCTCGGATCCGCGAAGGCTGCTAACATATCCGCCTATCCATCGGTCGAAAAGCAACTGCCAGAGTGGCGAGCCGGCTTCGGTCCCGTATCTTCCGGGCGACGCTTGCAGTTGTGGGGCCTATGTAAGGCCTGTGTAAGGGGAGTCGTGATTCCGTTGACAACGATAAACACTCCGAGCAGTCTTTGCGAGCAAACTCGTGCGGAGGCTCGAAGAGGACGGCGGTTCCAATGAGGATGGATACCCGGAAGCGGCGCGCCATCGCAGCCGCCCGCCAGCAACGCTGGGACAGTGGTGTGTCAGCCATGAGCAGGGTGCGTCATGCCGAATAAGGGCAATATTCGTATCGCGATTGCGGGAATCGGCAACTGCGCGAGCTCGCTGATCCAGGGAATCCATTACTACACTCCGGAACGCTGCCGCACCGGTGTGACCGGATTGATGCACAAAGAGATCGGCGGTTATCTGCCTTGCAACATCGATGTCGTTGCAGCGTTCGATGTGGATGCCCGCAAGGTCGGGGCGGACGTAAGCAGGGCCATCTTCGCCAAGCCGAACTGCACGAAGGTCTTCCAGCAGGACGTCCCGGATAGCGGCGTGATCGTGCGCATGGGGCAGGTGCTCGACGGCATCTCCGAGCACATGGCGGCCTACGCCGATGACCGGACGTTCCTGCGTTCCGAAGCGCGGGAGTCCACGAAGGAGGAGATCGTCCGCGAGCTCAAGGCGAGCGGGTCGGAGATCCTCCTGAACTACGTCCCGGTGGGATCGGAGCAGGCCGCTCGCTTCTACGCGGAGTGTGCGCTCGAGGCCGGCGTCGCGTTCATCAACAACATGCCGGTGTTCATCGCCAGCGACAAGAGCTTCGCCGAGCGGTTCGAGGCGCGCAACCTGCCGATCATCGGCGATGACATCAAGTCCCAGCTCGGCGCCACGATCACTCACCGGATACTGACGGACCTGTTCGCCAAGCGCGGCGTCAAGCTGACGAGGACCTATCAGCTGAACACCGGCGGCAACACGGATTTCCTCAACATGAAGAATCCGGACCGGTTGCTATCGAAGAAGACCTCCAAGACCGAGGCGGTGCAATCCGTCGCGAAGAAGCGTATCGAGGACGACAACATCCACGTTGGCCCCAGCGACTACGTGCCGTGGCAGAACGACAACAAGGTCTGCTTCCTCAGAATGGAGGGCCAGCTGTTCGGCGATGTCCCGATGGAGCTCGAATTGCGACTGTCGGTGGAGGACTCGCCGAATTCGGCCGGCGTCGTCATCGACATGATCCGGTGCTGCAAGCTGGCGCTGCTGAAGGGCCTCGGTGGCGCCCTCGAGGCTCCGAGCGCCTACTTCTGCAAGCATCCGCCCACGCAGTACACCGACGACGATGCTTACGGGATGATCGAGGCGTTCATCCGTACTCACACCGTGAAGGTGCGCGCGGTCCTATGAAGTGTCTGATCGTGGCCGCGGGGCCGGGCACCAGGCTGCGGGAGAAGGCGCAGAGCAAGCCGCTGATCCGTATCAAGGGGGTACCGCTGATCGAGCGGGTGATC
>JASHYG010000193.1 GCA_030043215.1 Gammaproteobacteria bacterium | reverse complement strand
CGAGACCCGGCTTCTCGACGACACGGTGACGGCATTCCAGCGAACGCTCGAGATCACGACCAACCGCTACAAGCAGGGCACCGTCGCCAAGAGCGACGTTCTCGAGGCGGAGACATCGGTCTACTCCGCACAGCAGCAAGAAGCCGCGGCCCGCTTGGCACGCGCACAGCTGGAGGACTCCATTGCGGCGCTCGTCGGCCGGCCGGCCAGCAACTACCACATCGCCCCGAGCAAGGACTGGAATACGACGATCCCGAGCATTCCGACCGGCGTGCCGACCACGCTCCTGCTGCGCCGGCCGGACATCATGGCCGCGGAGCACAACGTGGCCGCCGCGAATGCGGAAATCGGCGTTCAGGAGGCCAATTACTTCCCGCAGCTGACGCTCACCGGCTCGTACGGCTTCCTCTCGGAAAGCCTCGGAACGCTCTTCGAAGCGGTGAACAGGACGCGCGAGGCCGCGATCTCCGCCTCCGACACGATATTCAACTTCGGCGGAACGCAAGCGAAGGTCACCGAAGCCCGCGCAGCGTATCGCCAGTCGGTCGCGACCTATTTCCAGACCATTCTCACGGCCTTCCAGGACGTCGAGAACGATCTCGCCGCGATCGACTGGGACAAGAAGCAGTACGACATCCTCAAGGAGGATTCCGCCGCCGCGGATGAGAACGAGCGGCTCACGCTCAACGAGTACAAGGCCGGCACCGTCGATTTCACCACCGTCGTCGTCGCGCAGACCTCGGCGCTCAGCGCGCGACTGTCTCTCGCGCAGATCACCGTCTCCGAGCAAACCGCGGCCGTGAGCCTCGTGACCGATCTCGGCGGAGGCTGGAAGACCGCTGCGGCGGTGCAGGCCGCCGCACGCTGAGGCGGCCGAGTCACCCCCGCGCGGCACCGCTCCCCGATGATCCGCGCGTGAATTTTCATTCACTGGCCCGCGCGGACCGCGCCGCTAGCATGTTCACGAGGAACAAGCCTCAATGCTATGCGGAGAATATCGATGAGGACTCAATTCAAGCGGACCCTTCTCCGGCACGCTTCGTCGATCGTCGTGCCGTGTGTCGTGGTGTGCATGGGTACCGTCGCTTGCGCTTCGACAGCGCCCTTCGATCCCGACCAGCTCGGAACCGGCCAGGCAGACCGCGTCGCCGCGATTTGTCAGAATGTGATGGGATTGGATCCCGCGGAACCCCAGACCTGGGGCATCCATACGGGAGTCCCGAATCTCGACAACTGGACCAGCCATTACCGCGGCTGTGTCTTTAGCCTGTCGAACTCCCTTGCGAGCGTGAACTCCGAGCGGGCCGCGAGCCAGGCAGCGCAGGCGTGCCGTGCCAAGGGCCTCGAGCCCGGGAGTCCCGATCTGGCCGTGTGCATCCTGCAGTCGGCCGAGGCGGCGCCGATTCCCGCGGCCGCGAGCGCCGCAGCAGCCGGGTCGGAACCGCCCAATTACGGACTCACCCCCGCTTCCGGGTCCTTCTACCGCGCATCGCACCGGGAGCTCTCGCAGAGAGAGGCGCTCGCCTGTGCCGAGCTCGGCCTCGAGCCCGCCTCCGGCCCGTTCGCGAGCTGCGTCCGGAATCTGAAAGCGACGTTCTTCGCCATCGACAACCCGGTGAACTGAGGGATTCGATGAGAGTCGAGCGGCCCGGCGGCCTCGCGGGAGAGCTTGCTGCCATCCGAGCGCCGGGGCTATCCTTGAGATGGGGCGCCGCAGGAAGCGGCGCCCCGGAATGCTCCTGAACGGCCTCGTGGGCCAATCTCTGTGCCGGGGCCATTCGATGGCTAGAGTTCTCGTGATCGATGACGACGTCGAGACGGCCAGGGAAATCGTGGCCTGTCTCGCCGCCGCCGGGTTTCGCACCAAGCAATGCGTCGACGGCCACCAGGGATTGAAGCTCGCGCTGACCGACCGGTTTGATGCCATCACGCTCGATCGTGTGCTACCCGGTTGCGACGGCCTGCAGATCGTCAAAGCCATGCGCGAGGCCGGAGTGGATACGCCCGTTCTGCTGCTGAGCGCCCTCGGAGATGTCGATGACCGCGTCGAGGGGCTGCGCGTCGGTGGCGACGATTACCTCGTCAAGCCTTTCGCGCCGAGCGAGCTCGTCGTTCGCGTTCAAGTGCTGCTTCGCCGACACGACCGGACGGCCAAGACGGATTTGCTGCTGCGCGTGGGCGACCTGGAGCTCGATCTGGTGGCGCGCGAAGCGCGGCGCAACGGGCGCCACATCGAGCTGCTCCCGATGGAATTCAAGCTGCTCGAGTTCATGATGCGCCACTCGGGGCAGCTGCTCAGCCGCCGGATCATCTTCGAGCGCGTGTGGGAATATTACTTCGACCCGGGTACGAATCTGATCGACGTGCACATCGGCAGGTTGCGCAAGAAGATCGACGAGCCTGGCGCGTCATCGCTCATCCACACCGAGCGCGGCGTGGGTTACGTGCTCAATGCAGCTTAGAGCGCTCTGGCACACGACGACGTTCCGGCTCACGGTGCTCTACGGCCTGTTGTTCGCCTTGGGCACGCTCGCGTTGCTCGGCATGGTCTATCTGCAATCCGCCGTCTTCTTGAGCCGCCGCGTGGACGGCATTCTCGCCACCGAGGCGGACGGCCTCGCGCGCTCCCCGCGTCCGGGCCTGCGCCAGCGGGTGAAGGAAGAGCTCGCCCTCAATGGCGACAAGACGAACATCTTCGCGCTCTTTGCCGCGGACGGCGCGTGGGCGGCGGGCAATCTCGCGGCGCTGCCCCCCGGGCTGCGCGTGGACGGCCCGCCGCTCGAGATCCCGCCCACCGCCGGCTTTCCCGTGAGCGCGCGGGTCGTCGCCCGGCGCCTGCCGTCCGGCGACGTGCTCGTCGTCGGACGAGACGTGAGCCAGCTGCAAGAGATGCGGACCATCATCGCATCGGCCCTGATCTGGAGCGGCGTCTCGATCCTGCTCGTGGGCCTCGGATGCGGCACGGCCCTCAGCATCGGGCCGCTCAGGCGGCTGCGGAGCCTCCAGGCCGCGGCCCAGGACATCGCGCACGGGGATCTCAAGCGAAGAATGCCCGCCGGCCAGCGCCGCGACGAGCTCAACATGTTCGCGACCACCGTGAACAACATGATGGACGAGGTCGAGCGGCTGATGTCGGAAGTGAAGGGGGCAACCGAGACCATCGCGCACGACCTGCTGACGCCCCTGTCCCGCGCGACGATCGATCTGCGCCGCATCCAGTTGAGTCCGAGCGTGGACCCGGAAGAGGTGGCCCACGTCGCGGCCGGACTCCACGAGCTCCTCGATCGCTTCCGCGCCATCCTGCGCATCGCCGAGCTCGACGCCGGGCAGCGCCGCGCGGGCTTCTCGCACGTGGATCTCGCCGAGGTGATCGCGCCGATCGAGGACCTCTATCAGCCGCTCGCCGAAGCCGGAGGCGTGCGTTTGTTGCTGGTCGGCGGGCCGAGTGCTTTCGTCGAAGCCGACCGCAAGCTGCTCTTCGAGGCAGTCTGCAATCTGGTCGACAATGCGATCAAGTTCGCCGGCCGCGGCAGCACGGTGCGGGTCCGGCTCGGCGACGATCCGGCGGTGCCCCGGATCATCGTCCAGGACGATGGCCCAGGCATCCCCTCCGACAAGCGTGCGGCGGTTCTGCAGCGCTTCTATCGCGCCGATCGCAACCGGCCCATCCCGGGCTCCGGACTGGGCTTGAGTGTCGTCGCCGCGATCGTGAGGCTCCACGGCTTCGAGCTCACCCTCGAGGACGCAAGTCCGGGCCTGCGCGCAGTGATCGACTGCCGATCACATCCCGCCTGAGCCCCGCACTTCGCTCCTTCCCGAGACTCTCCTCGATCCGACCGCCCTCGTCACGACGGTTGATACCGCGAGGCTCATCTATAACCTCATTATCACCCCCCCTGTACCGACTTCATAACCCGCGATCCTTAGCATTTCCCCCACATCGGACAGATGTGCATTCGGGGCGAGCTCCGATGCTACCAATCAATCATCGGGAGCCCTCTCAATGCGCAAACAGACCCTCAAAGCAGTCACGATTGCGAGTTGCGCCGCCGCAACGACTGCTTTCGTCGCACTACCTGCCTTCGCCGTGGACCTGGGAGACAACACCACGCTCGGCGGGCAGGTGTTCACCGACCTGAGCTACATCAACCTGCAGAACGACAATTCCAAGGGGGTCCCGGTCGAGACCGCGCCCGACGGGGTGGGCTTCGACGTGAAGCGCCTGTACCTGATCGTCAATCACACTTTCAATGACATCTGGTCCGCGAATCTCACGACGGACGCCCAGTACGCCACCTCGACCACGAGCACGGTCGACACATCGCCGACCGGCACGACGAGCGCACTGACCAGCCAGACCACCAGCGGCGGCGTCACGGAGGTGTACATCAAGAAACTCTATCTGCAGGGCGCTTTCAGCAAGGCCTTCCAGCTGAACGTCGGCTCCACCGATACCGCCTGGTTGGCGCTCGATACCAATCTCTATGGCAATCGATGGATCGAGAAAACGACGACGGACCGCCTCGGATTCGCCACACCCGACGACTGGGGCGCCTACGCGAGCGGCTCGTTCGACGAGGGGCGGATCTTCTACTCCGTCGGCGGGGTGGACGGCGGCGGGTACAAGAATCCCACACGCACGAAGTTCGTCGACCTGGATAGTGTGGTCGGCGTGAAGCCGGTCGACTGGCTGACGGTCGGCATTGGATACTATGTCGGCCACCTGGGACAGGTCACCGCGTCCAACGCGGCCTTTCCGAACCATACGGCGAGCCGCCTCGACGGCGTGGTCGCCTTCAACTACAACGGCCTGCGCGTCGGCGCCGAGTATTTCAGGGCCAATGACTACAAGACGGTGAACAACACGACTGCCGCCGTGTACGGCACCTCGTCCGTCGTGACGAGCTCGGGCGCGGAACCGGCCACCGACGCGGCGGCAGGCTACTCGGCGTGGGCGTCCTATAACTTCACGCCCAAATGGGCGGTGTTCGCCCGTTACGACGACGCTCACTTGAGCGAGGACGTGGCGCGCGCGCTCACCGATTCGTACTACAACTTTGGGGTCTCCTACGAGATCCTCAAGCAGCTCGATGTGGCGCTGGTCGACAAGTACGAGAGAGTGACGGGCGGCTCCAACTCGATCTCGGGCGCGGATGCCAACGGCTCGTACACCATCGGCGGCGCGACCGCCGCCGGCTCCGGCACCTTCAGGGAGTACGGCGTGTACCTCCAGTGGGCGTTCTAACCGGGAAGCATGACGATATTCCGGAAATGTCACCGCCCGAGAAGCCACGCCCGCCCGAATGCTCCCGAATTATCACCGGGCAACGACTGGCTTGATATCGGCGTTCCGCTAGGCTCCTCTCTCGCGCCCATCGTGGGCGCGAGAGAGGACGCTGCAGGATGCGAGACGCTCCGCGAACGATCGTCATCGTCGGCGCGGGCTTCAGCGGCACGGCCGTCGCGATCAATCTCCTGAGGCTCGCCGGCGAGAGACCGCTCCGGGTGACGCTGGTGGACCGAGCGGACGCCGCCCGCGGTGTCGCCTACGCCCGCCGGCAATACCCCTACCTCCTCAACGTCCCAGCCGGGCGCATGTCGGCAACCTCCGCGGAGCCCACTGACTTCCTGACCTTTGCGCAGCGCCGGCTGCCCGGCACGACGGCCGAGGACTTCCTTCCCCGCGAGCTCTACGGGGACTATCTCGAATCGACGCTGGGTGCGGCGGAGCTTGCTGCTCCGCCCCACGTGCGTCTCGAGCGGATACGGGGCCAGGTGAGCTCCATCGAGCGGGCTGCAGACGTCTCGCCGATTCACGTGCGTCTCGCGGACGGGCGCGGACTGACCGCCGATGAAGTGGTGCTCGCCCTGGGCAATCCGGCGCCTGCGCGGCTTCCGGGCTCGGAGGCGCTGTGGAGCTGTCCTCGATACATCGAGGACCCGTGGAGCGTGCCCCCGTCGTTCCTGCCGGGCGAGACCGTGCTCGTCGTCGGCACGGGGCTCACGATGGCGGACATCGTTCTCGCGGGGTCCGAAGCTTCCCCGAGCGCGAAGATTCACGCGATTTCCCGGCACGGACTGGTTCCTCCTGCCCAGACCGCCTTCCGGCACACCCACATCGAGGGTGACGCGCGCGCGTTGCTGCGGTCGGCCTCGCTCTCGATGCGCCAGCTGTTCCGCGTGGTCCGAACGCTATCGCAGGACATGGAGAGCCGCGGAGGAGATTGGCGCGAGGCGATCACGCTCGCCCGCACCCTCGCGCCCACCCTTTGGCAGCGCATGCCGATTCGCGAGCGGTGCCGCTTTCTCAGGCACGCGCGCTGTTACTGGGACATTCATCGACACCGGCTGCCCGATCGGACTCACACGGCGCTCGAGCAGCTGCGCCGACACGGGAAGCTCCAGGTGCATGCGGGGCGTCTCAGGGGCTTCCAGCTCGTCGGCAGGCGAATCCGCGTTGACTGGTGCGTGCGAGGAACCGAGCGCATTTCAACTCTGTGGGTCGATCGCGTCGTGAATTGCACCGGACCGGATTACGATGTCCGTCGCTCCCGCGATCCCCTGCTGCGCTCGCTCCTCTCCCAGGGGCTTGCCGTTGCGGATACGCTCGGCCTCGGTCTGCGGACCACCGCGCAGAGCGCTCTCGTCGATTCCCGCGGCAGCGCCTCGAATCGTCTTTTCTACGTGGGACCGATGCTGCGGGCCCACCACTGGGAAACGACGGCCGTCCAGGAGCTGCGCGAATACGCCGAGAGGCTTGCGCGCCATCTGCTCGCGCCCCGCCTCACGGTGGCGCAGCCCGAGCGGCTCGCACGGCTCACTCTCCGGTGATCTGGTCGAATATACCGCCCTCGCCGAAGTGCTCCTTCTGCACCCTCGCCCAACCGCCGAAGTCCCCGATCGTGACGAGCCGCACCTCGGGGAACACCGATGCGTACTCCGCAAGAACCTCGGGGTTGCGTGGGCGGTAGAAGTGGCGCGCGATGATCTCCTGGCCCTCCTTGCTGTAGAGATATCCGAGGTAGGCTTGCGCGACCTCACGCGTGCCGTGGCGTAATACCACCTGGTCGACGACGGCAACGCACGGCTCGGCAAGGATGCTGATCGAGGGGACGACGATCTCGAGATTCCGCGAGCCCTCCTCCTCGATGGCGAGATGAGCCTCGTTCTCCCAGGCGAGCAGCACATCACCGATGCCGCGCTGGACGAACGTGCCGGTCGCGCCCCGTGCGCCGGTATCCATCACGGGAACGTGCTGAAAGAGCTCTCGCACGAATTGCTTCGCGGTCGCCGCATTCCCTCCGGGCTGCCGCAGCGCCCACGCCCAGGCGGCGAGGTAGTTCCAGCGAGCGCCGCCCGAGGTCTTCGGGTTCGGTGTGACGACCTGCACGCCGGGCTTGATGAGGTCGCCCCAGTCATGGATGCCCTTGGGATTGCCCCGTCTCACGAGGAACACGATGGTGGACGTGTACGGCGCGCTGTCGTCCGGCAGCCGGCTCTGCCAGTTGATCGGCAGCAGCTTACCCTCCGTTGCGATGGCATCGATGTCGCCCGCCAGCGCCAGGGTCACCACGTCTGCAGGCAGCCCGGCGATGACCGACTGGGCCTGCTTGCCCGAGCCTCCGTGCGACATCTCGATCCGCACGGCCTCTCCCGTCCTGGCCTGCCAGTATCGCGCGAACGCGGCGTTGTACGCCCGGTAGAGCTCCCGGGTCGGGTCGTAGGAGACATTGAGCAGCGTGACGGTCTTCGCTGCACGGGCCGGCGCCGGCGCCAGGAGGGAGACGGATGCGCCCAGCAACAGCGCCGCCGCCGCGGAGGCGAGCCTCGCGTAGAGCTTCCACCTGATGGATTTCATGTCGATCGAGCCGTCCGCAGCGACACCGCTCGTGCCGAGCTCGGACCTTAGAGTGCGTCCGGTGACAAAGTCAGTCTGCGTCGGGTGACAATTCGGTTACCCGTCACTCCTCCGGCGCATGCGGATCGATGATCCGGATCGGCAGATCCCAGTGCGCCTCGACCAGCTCCCAGCGATGATTCTCATCGCGCCTCAAGGTCTCACGGTCCGGGAACAGCTGCCGCTCGACCACGCTCTCCTCCGACGGCGCGAGAATGTTCTTGTAGACGATCACGACCGTGTAGTCCCAGCGCTCGTCCTCGCTCGTGTGCAGGCCCGGCCGGTAGATCGTGTAGCTCAGCACATCCCCGAGCTCCTTCTCCCGGTCGAGTATCCTCAGCTGGTACTTCTTGAACAGATCGAAGAACTCGTCCGAGTGGCCCCACTTGACCTTGTAGACCCACTCCACGATGTACGGCCGTTTGAGGATCTGGGCCTGGGCGGACGAGGGCGGCTCGGCCGCGGGTACCGACCCTGC
>JASHYG010000192.1 GCA_030043215.1 Gammaproteobacteria bacterium | reverse complement strand
CCCTTATGGTGTGGAGCTTAGACTCCGAACGCCTAGATTGTAAGTGGGTTCGGTTCGGAGGAGCGAATGGTGCCGTCGATCAAACAGTGCGTGCGGAGCGTACCGCTCCCCGCGGCATGGCGGTGCCGAGTTCGCCGGCCCCGGTGGGGTTCGGAAACGTCGATTCAGAGCAGGCAGTTGAGACCACCCATCGGATCACCCGTCAGGACCACGGGTGGGGCGGGACATTCGCTGTTGGCTTGCTGGATTCTCTGCAGTAACTGCTGGGCATCGGCTTGGGCAGACTCCACCTGAGCTCGCGTCAGGCAGATCTCCTGCTTGATGCGTGAGCCCACGATGTCCCCCAGCTGGCAGTAGCGTTCCTGGCCGTTCACGATCATGCGCCGATAGCCGTGGAAATAGGCGGGCTGCTGCTGTCCCGCCGCGAGAGCGGTCGCAGGCGCCGGAGCGGGAAGGTGCGAGGCGCACGCAACGAGCACGGCAGCAGCAGAGAGAATGACGAAAGTCGTGGCTTGTTTCATTCCATTACCACCTATGCTCGATCGTCTCAGCCAGATGGTAGCGCACTGCGCAGTCGGATCGTTAGCGACGATACGTTAACTCGCGTCTCGGTGGTCCGGTCGTCGCCTCAAGCACTTGTTTTTGCGTGGCTATTGGGTTCTCCGGAGCGGTCGTGCGGCCGCCAGCGCCGCAGCGGCCGCAAGCTTGTGTTTGGCCTGCCAGGGCGGCCCGATCGATCGACCCATCGCATTCAGGAGGGCATGGACGTCCTCACGTCCGAGCACGGCCGCTGCATCCTTGAAAACGCGCTCGCGGTCGTACCAATAGACCGACCAGCCGCGCGCCTCGGCTGCGGCCGCCAGGGCTTCGCGGTACATGACGGAGTCCGCGACGACTTGCGCGCGACTATCTGCGATTCGCTCCTCGATCGTCGGAGGTAGCGTGGCGCACACCCGGATCGCAACACTCACAATCGGTACAGGCACCACCGCAGCCAGCGCCTCGAGACCCTCGCGCGCGCCGTGCGCGGCAGACTCGTGCACACGCTCTATGAGCGCCACGGCTTCGGCGAGAGGAATCGGCCGCGCCCACGCGCTGTTGAGGTAACGACCGACTGCCCAGGCCCCTTCGTGGTGATAGGGGTGGGTCGGCAGGCCGCTGGTCAGGTCGATGCGCCGGCGATCCAGTAGTTCACCGCCGAGCGCGACGGTCACGAGCAAAGCCGAGTTACCGTGCTCTGCGACACCAACGGTTGCGGTTCGCTGCGTTCGGCCTCTCATCGCATCTTCCGCCGCGCGGCCGAGCGGCTCTACGATCGCTGCCGGCGCGCCTCGTCAATCACCGCCGGGAAATCGATCTGTGCGGACGGACCGGTGAGGATGTGATCGCCGACGACGAAGCCGGGCGTCTGGAAGATGCGCAGGCCGCGCGCGAGATTGAAATTGTTGATGATCTCGTTGGCGATGCCGGGTGCGGCCATGTCACGGCGCAGGCGCGCAATGTTCAGACCCACGCTTCTCGCCGTGGAGAAGATGGCGTCCTCCCCCCACGGACCGCGGTAGGCCATGAGCGCTTCGTGGAATTGCCGGTACTTGTGCTGGCGCCTCGAGGCGAGCGAGGCCCGGGCGGCAATCAGCGATTCCGGAGTCAGGATGGGGAACTCCTTGAGGATCAGCCTCACGTGCCGATCGGTGCGCAGCGCGCTCTCCAGGCGGGGCTCCACAGCCTTGCAGTAGCTACAGGCGTAATCGAAGAATTCCACAATCGTTACGTCACCATGCGCATCGCCGAGTACCGGTGAGTCGCGATCGTTCTGCAGCGCCCCCCGGTAAGCGATGACTGTTGGATCTGCAGCCGGTGGCGGCACGTCGGCAGCACGGCACGCCGACGCTCCGAGGCCCAGGCCGAACCAGCCCGCCACGGCCAGGCCGAGCATCACCCCGATCGGGAGTTGGCCGGTATTCGTAGCGTTGTTACGCATCGCTTTGCGCTTGCGGAATCGGAGTGAGTGTGGCCAGTATATCGGAGCGGCGGGGTTTGGCTACAACGGCATACAGGAGCCACGATGCCAATCATCGGTATCGACCATGTTCAGCTTGCGATGCCAGCCGGCCAGGAGGAGCAAGCCCGCGGATTCTATCGAGACGTGCTGGGTCTTCCCGAAACGCCGAAACCGCTGGACATGGCCAAGCGAGGCGGCTGCTGGTTCGAATCCGATCGCGTCAAGATCCATCTCGGCGTCGACAAGAACTTTCATCCGGCCACGAAGGCCCATCCGGGTCTGCTGGTGAGTGAGTTGCAAGCCATTGTTGAGCGCTGTCGAGAGAGAGGATTCGCGATCATTGATGACGCACCGCTCCCAGGTTACCGGCGCGTCTTCGTCAATGACCCCTTCGGGAATCGCCTCGAGCTGATGCAGAAGGCGTAGCGCGTAGCGTCAGCGGTACGCCCGCTGTCCGTCAGCCGGATGGCGAGAGCGCAGGCGGCTCTCGGGGTTGCGCCGGCACGGCGAGATTGCTCAAATCGCTGCCCCGCGCCTGCACGTTTTGCAGGAGCCAGCTCTGGATGTTGCTCTCGATGGCCGCGGCACCGGTGCCGTCTATCGTATGTCGGTAAAGAATCTCGATGACGCCTCGTTTCGACTGGTTCACGCGCGACATCCAGACGTCACCGTGTCCGTCCTTGGCATGGACGTAATAGAAGATCGCATAGTAGGTGAGGTGTCCGGGGCTCGAGGGATCCGGAACCGAGAAAGGCGTGATGATGGTGCCGCCTCTCGATTTGACTCCACCGAGCATCTCGTGGGCCAGTTGCTCCGGTTCGATCACGCGACCTTGACCGTCCCGCGTGTTCATGTGGTTGATGACAAGGGAGTCCTTGGCCGTATCGGGATGCTTGGTATCGGTCGTGTAGGAAACTCCCCAGCCATTGTCGATGCGCTGGATCCTGTACGGCCGAAAGCGCTGTCCAGAGAAGGAAATTGCGGGCAAGCGCCGGCTGGAGGCTTGACTCTGGCCTGGAGTCGGACCCGATGGCGCTTCGGCCGCCACTGTCGTGAGCGCGGCGAGGAGCAGCAGGACCGATGTGGCCGTGAAGCGAAGTGACGGTCGCGTCATCATCGGACAGCGAAGACCCGGTACGAATGCGGGGGTACTTGAATGAGAAACTCCGTTCGCGCGGGCTGAGTCGTGCCTGCTCGCGGTCCGCGAGCAGTGAGCGGCTGGGCGGCAGTAAGCGGCTGGGCGGCGGTGAGTGAGTCGCCGGTGACCAAGTCCGCGAGATTCGCGTGTACACCCGTCACCCATACGCCGACGGAAGCCGGCTCGTCGCGGAACGACTGAACGATGAAGGTACCATTGTCATAGGCGAAGAGGCTGACCAGCGCCGGCGCATCGAGGCGCACGGGGAAATCGGACTGCAAATAAGTGCGGATGGCGTGCAGCACCGGTTGCGGCAGCTCGTAGAGATCGCCCGGGTTGTCGGGAATGTCGAGCACGTACAGCGTGCCGCGGGAGTAGCGGTCCATCAGGAGGATCGGCACCCCATGAGCTTGTGCGACGCCGCGAACGAGGGGCCAGGCGTCGTT
>JASHYG010000191.1 GCA_030043215.1 Gammaproteobacteria bacterium | reverse complement strand
CACGCCGTACGGCGGATTGGTGCACAGGAGCCCTGCCGGATGAGATTCGGCGGGCTGCATTTCCCCGAGCGGACGTGCCTCGCCGAGCGGCCGCACGTCGAACCGCACCAGCGAGGCGACGCCGGCCCGCTCGGCGTTCTGCCGCGCCATGCGAATCGCGCGCGTATCGTGATCCTGACCGCGAATCACAGGCGCCTCGCCGAAGCTCGTCCGGATCCTCGCCTCGGCGGCCTCGCGCACCGCGCCCCAGAGCGCCGCATCGTGGCCGAGCCAGCCGAGAAAGCCGAAATACTGCCGGCGCAGGCCCGGCGCCATGTCGGCCGCAATCATCGCCGCCTCGATCACCAGCGTTCCGGATCCGCAGAGCGGATCGAGGAACTCGGCGCCCCTGGCGGCGAGCTCGCCCCAGCCCGCGCGCAGCAGCACCCCGGCCGCGACGTTCTCCTTGAGGGGAGCCTCGCCCGCATCGGTCCGGTACCCGCGGCGGTGCAGGCTCTCGCCGGACAGGTCGAGCGACAGCGTCACGTGAGTGCTGCTCGCATGCGCGTGGAGCCGCACGCTCGGGCGCTCGCGCGCCACATCGGGCCTGAACCCGGCCCGCTCCCGCAGGGCATCGCACACCGCGTCCTTGAGCTTCAACGCGCCGAAGTGGGTGTGAGTGATCGTCGGGTGCCGGCCGGTGAAGTCGCACGCAATCGTGGCCCCCGGGGCGATGTGCCGCGACCAGTCGAGCGCGCGGGCCTCGCGATAGAGCTGGTCCGCATCCGCGGCCTCGAAGCGGACGAGCTCGAGCAGGATCCGGCTCGCGATACGCGAGCCGAGGCAGGCGCGGTAGGCCGCCTCGAGCGTGCCGCGAAAGGCGACACCGGTCGAGCGCTCGCGCGCGTCGACCGCGCCGAGCCCTTCGAGCTCGGAGGCGAGGAGGTCGGCGAGACCGCGCGGGGAGCTCGCCATGAACGTCAGCTCGGGGCTCGGGGGCACTCCTCGATTGTAACCGTACGAGTAGTCAAGAAGCGGGCGGTTCCTTATGATTCGGGGTCCTCTAGCCGAGCTCTCCAAGCCATGTCGAATGCAGCAGCCCTCGATGCCTTCTGGATGCCGTTCACCGCCAACCGCCAGTTCAAGGCCAAGCCGCGGATCCTCGCGAAGGCCTCCGGCATGCACTACTGGACCCCGGACGGCCGGCAGATACTCGACGCCGTAGCGGGTCTATGGTGCGTCAACGCGGGACACGGCCGCCCCGAGATCAAGGAGGCCGTGGCCCGGCAGCTCGAGACGCTCGACTACGCGCCTCCCTTTCAAATGGGGCATCCCGGGGCGTTCGAGCTCGCGAACCGCGTTGCGGAGATCGCGCCGGCGGGCCTCGACCATGTCTTCTTCGTGAACTCGGGCTCCGAGGCCGTCGACACGGCACTCAAGATCGCGATCGGCTACCACCGCGTGCGTGGCGAGGCGGCGCGCACCCGGCTGATCGGGCGCGAGCGCGCCTACAACGGCGTGGGATTCGGCGGGATCTCGGTCGGCGGCATCGCGCCGAACCGCAAGATGTGGTCCGGGGCGCTGCTCCCCGGCGTCGACCATCTGCCTCACACGCACGACATTTCGAGAAACGCTTTCTCCCGCGGCCTGCCGGAGCACGGCGCGAGCCTGGCCGACGAGCTCGAGCGCATCGTGACGCTCCACGATGCATCCACCATCGCCGCGGTCATCGTCGAGCCGATCGCAGGCTCCACCGGAGTGCTGCTTCCGCCGCGCGGCTACTTGAAGCGCCTGCGCGAGATTTGCGACCGCCACGGCATTCTCCTCATCTTCGACGAGGTGATCACCGGCTTCGGGCGCACCGGCGCGCCCTTCGCCGCCGAGGAGTTCGGCGTGATCCCGGACCTCATCACCTGCGCGAAGGGGCTCACCAACGGCTGCGTCCCGATGGGCGGGGTGATCGTGAAGAAGGGCGTCCACGACGCCTTCATGCAGGGACCGGACGGCATCGAGCTGTTCCACGGCTACACCTACTCCGCGCACCCCGTCGCCTGCGCGGCGGGCATTGCAACGCTCGAGATCTACCGGCGCGAGGGCCTGCTCACGCGCGCCAAGTCGCTGTCGAAGATCTGGGAGGACGCCGCGCACGCGCTGCGAGGCGCGCCGCACGTCATCGACGTTCGCAACTATGGACTGATCCTCGGCCTGGAGCTCGAGCCCCTGCCGGGCAAGGTGGGCGCCCGCGGCTTCGACGTTTTCCTCAAGTGCTTCGAGCGCGGTGTGCTCGTGCGGCAGACCGGAGACATCATTGCCCTCTCCCCGCCGCTCATCATCGAGAAGGCGCAGATCGAGCAGATCTTCGAGACGCTGAGTTCCGTGCTGCGCGCCGCTTGAGTCCGCGGCGCGCCGGCCGTCACGCGCTCGGCGTCCGGGCACGCGGCGGCACGCAGTCCTTGTCGAAGGCGAGCCGCTCCAGCCGCTGCAGGAGATTGCGCGCCTGATCCGGCGTGCACACTCCCGACTCCACGCAGATCTTGAGCCCGCCGCCAACGTGCGTCGCGAGCGCCGCGATCACGGCGACCGCCGAGTAGCGCGCCGCGAGCTCGGGCAGGATGCCATTGAGATCGACCGTGCAGTCGAGAAGCTGCCGATCGAACAGCTCGTCCGGATCCGATGAGGGGGCCATGGCGACGCCTCCGATGCGTGAGACACCATCGGTAGGATATATCCCGTGGACTCTCCGCCTCAACCGTATCGATGATCGCAGTGCGATGCGGACGTCAGGACGGATTGCGGCGGCTTTTGGTCGCGTGCTGCGAGAGCAACGCGGCATGCGTCGATTGTCTCAGGAGGGGCTCGCGCTCACCGCCGGCGTCGATCGGACGTTCGTGAGCCAGATGGAGCGCGGCATCCGCCAGCCGACCCTGACGACGCTCTGGAAGCTCTCCTCGGCGCTCGATATGTCGCCGACCACGCTCGTCGCCCGCGTTGAACGACTGATGCGCTGACGGGTAACGACGTCACCCACGCGCCGAGCGACCGTCCCGCGCTGCGCGGCAGATCCGGTCACACAGCTCGGGGAAGCCGATCCCGACCGCCCTCGCGGCCTGAGGCAGCAGGCTGTTGGCGGTCAACCCCGGCAGGGAGTTCGCCTCGAGGCACCAGAATCGCCCCTCGGGGTCCATGCGGAAATCGATGCGGCTGTAGACCCCGAGCTTGAGCGCACGGTGTGCCCGCACCGCCGCTTGCTGAATCTCGGCGGTCGCGGCAGCGGGCAGCTCGGCCGGAAAGATCTCGCGGGCTCCACCCTTCTGGTACTTCGACTCGTAGTCGAAGATCTCGCCCCGCGGAATGATCTCGCCAACCGGCAGCGCTTGGCCCTCGAGAATGGCGACGGTGAGCTCACGGCCTGGAATGAAGCGCTCGATCATCACCTCGTCGTCGTGCCGCCGCGCGAGCTCGACGGCTGCGGGGAGATCCGCCGCGCTGCGCACGATCGAGAGGCCGACCGTCGAGCCCTGCTTGTTCGGCTTGACCACCGCGGGCCATCCGAGCGCGCGAGCCACTTCCGCGCCGGACGCGGGCGCCATGAGCCAGTCCGCGGTGAGCACCCCGGCCATCCGAAAGAGCCTCTTGGAGAGGTCCTTGTCCATCGCCGCGGCGCTCGCGATGTGATTGCTCCCCGTGTACAGCAGCCCGGCCAGGTCGAGCACGGCCTGGATGTGCCCGTCCTCCCCGGCGCCTCCATGCAGCGCAATGAACACGACATCGACGTTGCGGATGTCCGCCGCTTCGGAGGTGAGCGCAAGCGCGAGGGCGGAGCCGCCGAGACGCGCGAGGTGCTCGCCCGAGGGCGGCTCGGGAGCCACCGCGCTCGCGAGCATCTTCTGCTCTGCCGCAGGCGGCAGGCGCCCCGTCGCCGTATCGATGGCGATGACCTCGTGGCCGAGGCCGCGCAGCGCCGGGATCACCTGCGCGGCGCTCGCGATGGACACGTCGCGCTCCGAGCTGCTTCCGCCGAACAGCACTGCGATTCTCATGAGGACAGTCTGACAGAACGCCTCGGCGGCGCTGTGAGGCGCGTCAGAGCTCGGAGAGCTCGCGCACGAGGCGCGGACCTCGATAGACGAGCCCGGTGTACACCTGCACCAAATCGGCGCCGGCCGCACGCATCTGCAACGCGTCGGGCGCCGAGCCGATGCCGCCGACGCCGATGATCGGAACCTCGGCGCCGAGCTCGGCCCGGAGCTTGCGCACCGCTGCCACCGCCAGCTCGAGCAGCGGCGCCCCGCTCAGCCCCCCCGCCTCGCGAGCCCCATCCCGGTCCGGGACGCTGGGGCGCCGGATCGTCGTGTTGGTCGCGATGACTCCCTCGACCCGGAGCTTCCCGATCACTGCGGCCGTCGCCGCGAGCTCCTCGTCCGACAGATCGGGCGAGAGCTTCACGAGGAGCGGCACGTGGCGGCCGTGCTCCTGCGCGAGTTGCGAGCGGGTCTCGAGCAGGCTCTCGAGGAGCGGCGCGAGCCGCCCCTCGCGCTGCAGCTCTCTCAGCCCGGCCGTGTTGGGTGAGGAGACGTTCACGGCCACGTAGTCGGCATACGGGTACACCGCCCGCAGGCAGGCGGCATAGTCCGCCTGCGCCTGCTCGAGCGGCGTTGCCGCATTCTTGCCGATGTTGACCCCGCACACGCCGCGAAAGCGCCGCAGGCGCAGCCGCGCGCAGAGTGCGGCGACCCCCTCGTTGGGGAAGCCCATCCGATTGACGACGGCTTGCGCCTCCGGGATCCGGAAGATGCGGGGCCGCGCATTGCCCGGTTGCGGCCTGGGCGTCACCGTGCCGACCTCGATGAATCCAAAGCCGAGCATTCCGAGCGCATCGACGCAAGCGGCGTTCTTGTCGTAGCCGGCAGCGAGGCCGACCCGGTTGGGAAACGTGAGCCCCATCAGCTCGACCGCTCCGGATCCCGGCCCCGATCCCGCGTGCGGCAGCATGAGCTGCAGGATGCCGAGCTGATGAGCCGCGCTCAGCAGCTTGAGCGTCCAGCGGTGCGCGCGCTCGGCATCGAGCCGGAACAGGAGCGGCCGCAGGGTGGAGTACATCGCCGCTAGGCCCGCAGCTGCAGATCGTCCGATTCGTAGGCGACGCTCAAGGGCTCGATCACGACGCGCCGCGGGCCCCGCTCCACCTCGCCCGAGACCCATGCGGC
>JASHYG010000190.1 GCA_030043215.1 Gammaproteobacteria bacterium | reverse complement strand
GTGATCGTCATCGGCATCGCCGGCGTCGTTGCCGTTCTGCTGAGCGTCCTCGCGATGGCGGTGGGCTTCTCGCGCACCATCTCCGGAGCCGGCAGCCCCGATCGCGCGCTCGTCCTCTCGAGCGGCGCGATCCAGGAGGCGATGAGCAGCATCCCGAGCGACGCAGTGCCCAACATCACGAGCGAGCCCGGTATCGCGAAGGATGCTGCGGGGCGGCCCATCGCGGACGCGGAGTCGGTGGCGCAGGTTCAGGTACAGCAGGCAGACGGAGGCAAGCCGATCAACGTGGCGCTGCGCGGCGTTGGCGATGAGGAATTGGAGCTGCACCCGGAGCTGCATCTCGTCGCGGGCCGGCTGTATCGGCCGGGACTGCACGAGCTCATCGTCGGGCGCAACGTCGAGGCGCGCTACGGCCTGGGGCTCGGCAGCCATCTTTCCTTCCAGAACGGCGACTGGGTCGTCGTGGGCGTCTTCACGAGCGACCAGCCCAACTTGCTCGACTCGCAGATCCTCACCGACGCCCGGACGCTCCTCTCCGCATACCAGCGCGACTGGTTCCAGAGCGTCACGGTGCGGCTCGCCGGCCCGGGCGCCTTCGACCGGCTGAGGCAAGCGCTCAAGGCCGATCCGACGCTGCACGTCGACGTGTATGTCGAGTCCGTCTTCGCCGCCGCACAATCGCGCATCCTCAACTTGATCCTCAAGGGGATCGGATACTTCATCGGCGGCATGATGGCGGCGGGCGCGCTGTTCGGCGCTCTCAACAGCCTCTACGCCGCGGTGAGCGCCCGGTCGCTCGAGATCGCGACCCTGCGCGCGATCGGCTTCGGCTCGGGCTCGGTGGTGATCTCCGTGCTCGCCGAGGCGCTGATTCTCTCGGTCGCCGGCGCGCTGATCGGCGCACTGTGCGCCTGGGTACTGTTCAACGGCCACGTCTCGAGCATGGAGCTCAGCGGCCTGCAAGCCCCGGTCGCCTACACGATGGCGGTGACACCGGATCTCGTCGTTCTCGGAATCCTCTGGGCGATCGTCATCGGCTTGATCGGAGGGCTGTTTCCGGCCATCCGTGCGGCGCGGCTGCCGATCGCGCGGGCGCTCAACGCCGTGGTGTAGGGCAGCCTCCGTGAACTCCCGCGCTCACGCCGAGCAGGCCCTCAGGCTCACACAGGGTGCACGGGTGAGCGCCACTCCCGCGCGTCGCGATCCCGCGGCCGAGTCCGCAACGCACTGGAGCCGGCACGCTCTGACCATCTTCGATTATCGCCGCTACGCCGCATTTTCCTGGGACTGGTCCTGGCGGCGCTGCATCCTGTTTGGAGCCTTCGGCTGCCTGTACGGCATCTATGCGGGGACAGCCAACGGAGCGATGCTCAGCAACTGGCGCATCGGTTTTGCGCTGGGACTCGGCACGGCCGAGACGATGATCGCTACCATGTGCTTGGGGCCGCTCGCCGCTGCGTGGGTCCGCAGCCGCAAATGGCCGATGAAGCCGGAGATGGCCGGTATCGTCGCAGCCGTGATTCTGGGCGTCGTCGCGGGCAATGCATGTCAGCGGCTCGGGAACGCGTATGCCAACCGCGTCGTGTTGCCGCAGGCCCTGGAGCGGCAAGTGGTTGCCCAGAATTACCTGGTTCGCTATCACGCCATCACGAGCTCACCGTTCTCCCTGGTCAGCACTTCCGTCCTGTTTCTACTCCTTGGCGGAGGCCTCGCACTCCCGCGCTATCTCGGTGAGCAACGGCGCCTCATCGCGGAAGCACGCGAGCGGGAAGTCAGCGAGCTGCAACTTCAGAAGCAGCAGGCCGACCTGCGGCTGCTCGTGCTGCAGGCGCAGATCGAGCCGCACTTCCTGTTCAACACCCTCGCCTCGCTCCGCTCACTGCTGCGCCAGGACGTGGACCGCGCGGAGGCCATGACCGATGCCCTCGTCGAGCACTTGCGGACCGCGATGCCGGTCTTTCGCGAGAGCAACAAGGGCCCGACGCTCGCCGAGCAGCTGCGGATCTGTGGCAGCTACCTCGAGCTGATGCGCATTCGCCTGTCCGACCGCTTGACGTACGCCATCGACGTACCGGATGCCCTCCGCAGCGCTGCGTTCCCGCCCCTGATATTGCTGACGCTGGTGGAGAATGCAGTCAAGCACGGCATCGAGCCCAAGCCCGGTCCGGGACGCATCCGGATCGATGCCCGGCGGGAATACCGCGCGGACGGCGCGCACATCACCGTGAGCGTCACGGACAACGGCGCGGGCCTATCGGCGGGCTTGGGTCATGGCGTCGGCCTCTCGAACATCCGGACGCAGCTCGCCCTGAGATACCGCGACCGTGCGGCGCTGTCGCTCGTCAGTACCCCGCAAGGGGGCGTCGTCGCGTCCATCGACATTCCCGAGGATGAGACCGGCCTCTCGTGAGGGCGACGGCGCTCATCGCGGAGGATGAGGCACCCCAGCGCGAGGCGCTGCGGCGTCTGCTCGCAACGCTCTGGCCGGAGCTGGAGATCGTCGCGGAATGCGGCGACGGCCTCGCCGCGCTCGCAGCGCTCGAGCAGCACCGCCCGCGGGTTGCTTTCCTCGATATTCGCATGCCCGGCGCGAGCGGATTCGATGTCGCCCAGCGGGCCTGCCAGATGGCGCACATCGTCTTCACGACCGCCTACGAGGAGCACGCCGTGCGAGCCTTCGAGACCGGCGCGCTCGATTATGTGCTAAAGCCGGTCACGGCCGAGCGACTCGGCAAGACGTTGCTTCGATTGCGCGCGCATCTCGATGGCGGCGTGCCGGACATCGCCGCCGCGATCGAGAGCCTGCGCCGGAGCGTGATCCTTCCGCCCCGCAGTACTTTCATTCCCTGGATCGCGGCGACCGTCGGCAACGTGGTCAAGATGTTCCCGGTCGAGG
>JASHYG010000189.1 GCA_030043215.1 Gammaproteobacteria bacterium | reverse complement strand
CCCCTTGCGCGGCTGTGCCACTCGGTCGAGGAGCTGCTCGAGTTCCACCGCGAGACGGAGCGCCGGCGCGCGGCGCTCGACTACGACATCGACGGGGTGGTGTACAAGGTCGATCGGCTCGACTGGCAGGAGCGGCTCGGCTTCGTCTCGCACGACCCGCGCTGGGCCATCGCGCACAAGTTCGCGGCGCAGAAGGCGACGACGATCGTGAGAGCGATCGAGATCCAGGTCGGGCGCACCGGAGCGCTCACCCCCGTCGCGAAGCTCGCGCCGGTCAGCGTCGCGGGCGTGGTCGTCTCGAACGCCTCGCTCCACAACGAGGACTACATCCGCGAGCTCGACGTGCGGGTCGGCGATACCGTGACGATCCAGCGCGCGGGCGATGTCATCCCGCAAGTGCTCGGCATCGTCCCCGAGATGCGCCCGGGCGATGCGCAGCCCTATGCGTTTCCGAGGATCTGCCCCTGTCCCCTCGGGACTGCGGTGGCGCGCGATCGCACGGCGGCGGGGGAGCCCGGCGCGGTCGCGCGCTGCTCGGGCGAGCTCGCCTGTCCCTACCAGAGGATCGAGCACCTGCGGCACTTCGTCGCGCGCCGCGCCTTCGATATCGAGGGCCTCGGCGAGAAGCAGATCGCGCTCTTCCTCGAGAAGGGGTGGATCGCGGAGCCCGCCGATCTCTTCACGCTCTCCGCGCGCAACGGCACGATCAAGCTCGAGGAGCAGGAGGGCTTCGGCGAGGTGTCGGCCCGCAAGCTCTTCGCCGCCATCGAGGCGCGGCGTGGCATCTCGCTCGAGCGCTTCCTCTACGCGCTCGGGATCCGTCACGTCGGGGAGGTCACGGCGCGCGCGCTCGCCCGCGGCTACGGCAGCTGGAGCGCTTTCCATGCCGCCTGCGTGGGGCTCACCGCGCGGGACGCCGAGAGGCGAGACGCGGCGCGGCAGGAGATGGACGCGATGGATCAGATCGGCGAGACCGTGATCGACGGCATTGCCGCGTACTTCTCGGACCGCCACAACGTCGACAGCATCGAGCGTCTCACGCGGCAGGTGACCATCGAGGACGCCGAGCAGCCCGCGCGCGTCTCCCCCATCGCGGGCAAGACGATCGTGCTGACCGGCCACCTCGAGCGGCTCACGCGGGAGGAGGCGAAGGCGCTCGCCGAGCGCCTCGGGGCGACGGTGAGCGGGAGCGTCTCGAGGAAGACGGACTGGGTGGTCGCGGGTGCGGACGCCGGATCGAAGCTCCGCAAGGCGCAGGAGCTCGGCGTCAAGGTCATCGACGAGTCCGCGTTCCTGGAGCTCACCGGCGCGAAGCCGGGCGAGGAGGGCGGCGCAAGATAAATCCGCGCCGCCCTCCCGGGGACTACGGCGAGGCCGCGGGCTGTGCCGGCGGGGTGCCGGACGCCGAGGAGGACGGCGACGCGGACGCAGACGGGGACGCCGACGCCGACGAGGATGGGATATCGGGAAGGTTCTTCTGGACCTTCACGTCCTTCATGAGGCCGTCCACGTAAGCCGTGAATTCCCTCGACTCGACGATCTGCTCCAGCCGCTGCTCGACGCTGTCGTAGGACGGCGGAGTGGTGGGCCGCGTCTCGATCAGCTGGATGACGTGCCAGCCGTACTGGGACTGGATCGGCTTCTCCGTGTACTGGCCGGGCTTTAGCGCGACGACCGCATCGGCGAACGGCTTGAACATGTTGTCGGTCGTGAACCAGCCGATGTCGCCGCCTTGGGTCTTGGAGGGGTCCATCGACTCGCTCTTGGCGAGATCGGCGAAGTTCGCTCCGTGGTCGAGCTGCTCGATGATCCGCTGCGCAAACGGCTCCGTCGCAACGAGGATGTGGCGCGCGTGATATTCGACGTGCGGCATGTTGGAGACCTGCGTCTCGTACTCCGTCCGCAGCTGCTCCTCGGTGGGCTTGCGATTCTTGAAGTACTGCTGGGAGACGAGCTGCTCCAGGACGTTGAGCCGCGCGAGCGTGAGCGTGTTCTGCGTGTCCGGGTCCTGGGTGATACCGTCCTTGTCCGCCTCCCCGGCAACGACCTCCGCGCGAACGAGGCTGTCGAGGGCGGCCGTGCGCTGAGCGGGCGAGAGGTCGGCCACGGTGCGGCCGGTGGCGATGCGTGTGACGTAGAAGTCAAAGAGGCTGCGGCTGATCGGCGCGCCGTTGACCACGGCGACCGGGGTCGAGTCGTCGCTCGCCGCGGATCCCGTTCCGGCGGTCCCCGTGCCGGTGGCACCCTTCGGCTGGCAGGCGGTGAGGGCCGCCGCTCCCATGACGGACATCAGGAGGAAACCGAGCTTGTTCATTTTGGACTGACCTTGAATGTTAATAATGATTAAATATCAGTTACTTGAGTAACTTTCATGAAGTAATCTCTTCTCGCGTCCGCGCCTCGATGGCGAGTGCGTGCACGCCCTTGCCGAGCAGCGGCTCGATAGCCTGATAGACCATGCGGTGCCGCGCAACTCTGGATAGACCCCGAAAGCGATCCGACACCACCCGCACGCGAAAGTGCCCGCCCTCCCTCGCCCCGGGATGGCCCGCGTGGAGGGCGCTATCGTCCTCGACCAGGAGCTGCGCCGGGGCGAGCTGCCGCTCCAGGGCGGCGCGAATCCATGCGGAGGTGTCGGTCATGGCTCGAGGGTCCCTCAGCCCGCCTTCGCGGAGGAGCTCCCGGCGGCCGGCTCACTGCGATGCACCAGCCACAGGACCTGCAGGAAGATGAATACCATCGTGGCGAAGGTGAGGCCCCACACGTTGAAGTTGACCCAGAATCGCTCGCTCGCGTGCTGGGCGACCAGAAGGTTGGCCCAGCCGAGCGCCCCGTAGAAGAGCACCCAGGTCCAGTTGAGGCGGCGCCACAGCGGCTCGGGAACCCGGATCTCCGACCCGAGCGCCGCGCCGAGCGCCGTGCGCAGCAGCCGCTCGACCAGCGTCCGCTTGCCGATCCAGAAGCTCACGAGGAACGCGGCGCTCACCAGCCAGGAGAACACGCTCGTCTTGAGCTCGATGTAGCGCTGATTGTGAAGGAGGAGCGTCGCCGCTCCGAACACGAGCACCAGAGCCGCGCTGAGGGAGTGCATGGGCGGGATGCGGCGCGAGATCGCAAGGTCCGCGGCGAGGAGCGCCACCATGGCGACCATCAATGCCGCGGTCGCGGCATAGAGGCCGTGCAGGTAGTACGCGACGGCGAAGGCGGCGAGCGGCGCGAGCTCGAGGAGGGCTTGCATGTTCGGCTGATCGAAAGGGCGGCCGCGAGAAAAAGGGCCGCGTATCATAGCCGAAACCACCGGACACGGCTGGCGACGGGTCATAATTGAGCCAATTCTTCGCCCTCCATCCGGCCAACCCCGAGCTGCGGCTCATCCGGCGCGCCGCGGATATCGTCCGCCGCGGTGGAGTCATCGCCTACCCGACCGATTCGTGCTACGCCCTTGGCTGCCCGCTCGGCGACAAGTCCGCCCTCGAGCGCGTCCGCCGCATCCGGCAGGCCGACCGCCACCACCACTTCACGCTCGTCTGCCGCAGCGTGGGGGAGAGCGCCCGGTTTGCGCGGATCGATACGCCTCAGTTCCGGCTGATGAGGACCTGCACTCCCGGCCCCTATACCTTCTTGCTGCCCGCGACGCGCGAGACGCCGCGCCGGCTCCAGCACGAGCGGCGGCGCACGATCGGCATTCGGGTGCCGGATCATCCGGTGCCCCTGATGCTGCTCGCGGAGCTCGGCGAGCCGCTCATGAGCTCGACGCTGATCCTGCCGGGCGATCCGCTGCCTCTCACCGACGCCGGGGAGATCCGCGACCGCCTGGAGCACGACGTCGATGCAGTGCTCGACGGCGGCAACTGTGGCATCGAGCCGACCACGGTCGTCGATCTCGCCGTCTCGCCGCCCGTCGTGGTGCGCCGAGGCAAGGGCGATCTCGCCGTTTTGGGCCTATAATCGGCGTGATTCATGAGTGCCAATCCACAGACGCGGCGCGTGCTCTCCGGGATGCGTCCGACGGGGCCCCTGCATCTCGGGAACTATCACGGCGCGCTGCGCAGCTGGGTCGAGCTGCAGTACCAGTACGAGTGCTTCTTCTTCATCGCGGACTGGCACGCGCTCACGACGGGCTACGACGACACCTCGCACCTGCAGGAGCACATCCAGGCCGTGCTCGTGGACTGGCTCGCCGCGGGCCTCAATCCTGGCGTCGCGACGCTCTTCATCCAGTCGCATGTTCCGGAGCATGCGGAGCTGCACCTGCTGCTCTCGATGATGACGCCCCTCGGGTGGCTCGAGCGGGTGCCGACGTACAAGGAGCAGCAGGCGGAGCTCCGGGACAAGGACCTCGCGACCTACGGCTTTCTCGGCTATCCGCTGCTGCAGAGCGCGGACATCCTGCTCTAGCGGGCCGACTTCGTCCCGGTGGGCGAGGACCAGGTCGCGCACGTGGAGGTGACCCGTGAGATCGCGCGCCGCTTCAACCATCTCTACGGGCGCGAGCCGCAGTTCGAGGAGAAGGCCGAGCGCGCGGTACGCAACCTCGGGGGGCGCAACAGCACGCTGTACCGGCAGCTGCGCCGGCGGTTCCAGGAAACGGGCGACACCGAGGCGCTCGCGAGCGCGCGGGCGCTGGTGCACTCGAACAACCGGATCACCGTCGCCGACCGGGAGCGCCTGCTCGGATTCCTCGAGGGCTCCCACCTGAGCATCCTGCCGGAGCCCCAGGTCCTGCTCACCGCCTCGCCCCGGGTACCGGGACTCGACGGGCGCAAGATGTCGAAGTCGTACGGCAATACGATCGGCCTGCGGGAGGACCCGGACGCCGTCGCGCAGAAGCTGCGCGCCATGAAGACCGACCCGGCGCGCGCGCGGCGGACCGATCCCGGGGATCCCGAGAAATGCCCCGTGTGGGACTTGCACAAGATCTACTCGGACGAGGCGACCCGCAGCTGGGTGAACGAGGGGTGCCGCACGGCGGGAATCGGGTGCCTCGACTGCAAGAAGCCGCTCATCGAGAAGATCGTCGAGGAGGTACGCTCGTTCCGTCGACGCGCGCAGGAATTCGAGGATAATCCCGAGCTGGTGCGCAGCATCGTCGCCGAGGGCGCGGACAAGGCTCGCGAAGCCGCGCGCCAGACGCTCGACGACGTGAGGCGCGCGATGCATCTGCGGGCGGACTGATGACGAGCAAGCCGGAGCTGAGGATCGTCGTGTCGCACGAGCAGCCGCCAGCCGCGGCGCCGCAGGCCGCTCCCGAGCAGGTAGAGATGCCGTTCGCCGTCGTGAACGGCGAGCCCGTGACGCAGCTGCCGCGCGACCTGTACATCCCCCCGCAGGCGCTCGAGATCTTCCTCGAGGCGTTCGAGGGCCCGCTCGATCTGCTGCTCTACCTCATCCGGCGCCAGAACCTCGACGTTCTCGACATTCCGATCGCGGAGATCACCCGCCAGTACATGCGGTACATCGAGCTGATGCAGGACCTGCAGCTCGAGCTCGCCGGCGAGTACCTGGTGATGGCCGCGACGCTCGCGGAGATCAAGTCGCGCATGCTCCTGCCGCGCGTGCGCCCGGAGGGAGCCGAGGCGGAGGAGCAGGACCCACGCGCCGAGCTCGTGCGCCGGCTCCAGGAGTATGAGCGCTTCAAGCAGGCGGCCGAGACCCTCGATCGGCTCCCGCGCCTGGAGCGGGACGTGTGGGGCGCGAGCGCCGAGCTCAAGGATCGCAAGGTGGTGAGGCTGCTGCCCGAGGTCACGCTCAAAGAGATGCTGGCGGCCTTCCAGGAGGTCGTCGTGCGCGCGGAGCTGTTCGCGCCTCATCACCTGCAGCGGGAGCAGTTGTCGATACGGGAGCGGATGAGCGATATTCTCGCGGCGCTCGAGCAGGCGAGCTTCGTCGAGTTCGCCCGCCTGTTCAAGCCGCAGGAGGGACGGATGGGGGTCACGGTCGCGTTCGCGGCGATACTGGAGCTCGTGCGAGAGGGCTTGATCGAGATCGTGCAGGCCGAGCTCTTCGCACCGCTCCATGTGCGTGCGGCTGCCCCGGACCGCCGCTTGCGTCTCGTCGCGGACAACGATCTGGGAGCAGATGACGCATGAGCGATTCGTACCTGAGGAACGTCATCGAGGCCGCGCTGCTCGCGGCCGGTCGTCCGCTCGAGATCGAGGATCTCGCGGCCCTGATCGACGAGCCGCTGCGTCCGGGGAAGGAACAGATTCGCGAGGCGCTCGAGGCGCTCGCCGCCGATTACGCCGGGCGGGGTATCGAGCTCAAGCAGACCGCGTCGGGATTCCGCGTGCAGGTGCGGCG
Organism: Gammaproteobacteria bacterium; assembly: GCA_030043215.1. Lineage (GTDB taxonomy): Bacteria > Pseudomonadota > Gammaproteobacteria > Steroidobacterales > Steroidobacteraceae > JASHUC01. The sequence goes on along the minus strand of JASHYG010000189.1, from coordinate 1,055 downwards.
CGAGCTCGCGGATGAGGTCTCGAGGCTGTGGCCCGAGCGTCCGGCACGCTACTCCCGGGCGCTGCTCGAGACGCTCGCGCTGATCGCTTACCGCCAGCCCATCACCCGGGGCGAGATCGAGGCGGTGCGCGGCGTTGCCGTGAATCCCAACATCATCAAGACATTGCTCGAGCGCAACTGGGTGCGCGTGCTCGGCCAGCGCGACGTGCCGGGCCACCCCGAGCTGCTCGGCACCACGCGGGAGTTCCTCGACTACTTCGGCCTGAGGCGGCTCGATGAGCTGCCGCCGCTCGCCGAGCTGCGCGCCATGACCGAGCTCAATGTCCAGCTCGACTTGACGCCGGTGGGCGAGGACGAGCGGCCCCCGCCCGGGAGCGAGGAGCTGCTGCCGGCGCCATCCGACGCGCCATCCGACGAGGCGCTCAGGCCGGCAGCCGAGCTCGACATCCTCGGCGATGAGCCGGACGACGACGAAGGCGACTCGAGCGGCGACCCGGAGAGCTCCGCGGGAATGGTCGCCGCCCCTTCGGACGGCGGACCGGGGATCGAGTAGCCGCCGACGGGCCGGCTGCCCGGTGCGGACGCCCCATGTCTCAGGACCCCGGACAGCGCCTCCAGAAGGCGCTCGCGCATCTTGGACTCGGCTCGCGGCGCGACGTCGAGGTGTGGATACGCGCAGGCCGCCTCACGGTGAACGGCGAGGCCGCCGCGCTCGGCACACGGGTGCGCGACTCCGATCAGGTCCGGCTCGATGGCCGCCTGGTCCGCCGCCGCCCCACGGGCTTGCAGCAGGTGCTCCTCTGTCACCGCTCGCCGGGCGAGGGGCTCGATCGGCGAGCGGGAGCCGACACTTCCGATGGGCGCCTCTCGCTCTTCGAGCGGCTGCCGCACGTCGCGGGCCGGCGGTTCATCGCCGTGAGCCCCATGCCCCACCAGGACGGCGGGCTCGAGCTCGTCACCTCCGACGGGGAGCTCGCCGAGAAGCTGCAGCGCGCGGTGCGCGGTCTCATCGCCGAGTTCAGCGTCCGCATTCGAGGAGAGCTCGGCGAGACCCA
>JASHYG010000015.1 GCA_030043215.1 Gammaproteobacteria bacterium | reverse complement strand
CCGCGTGCGCCTCGGCGTCGCGGACCATGCGCTTGATCTCCTCCTCGTTGAGCCCGCTCGAGGCCTTGATGACGATCTTCTGCTCCTTGCCCGTCGCCTTGTCCTTCGCGGACACGTTGAGGATGCCGTTCGCGTCGATGTCGAAGGACACCTCCACCTGCGGCATGCCGCGCGGAGCGGGCGGGATGTCCGTGAGATCGAACTTGCCGAGCGACTTGTTGTCCCCGGCGCGATCACGCTCGCCCTGCAGGACGTGGATCGTCACGGCCGTCTGATTGTCGTCCGCCGTCGAGAACACCTGGGAGGCGCGCGTCGGGATGGTCGTGTTCTTCTCGATCAGCTTGGTCATGACACCGCCGAGCGTCTCGATCCCGAGCGACAGCGGCGTCACATCGAGCAGCAGCACGTCCTTCACTTCGCCCGCGAGCACGCCCGCCTGGATCGCGGCGCCGATCGCGACCGCCTCATCCGGGTTCACGTCCTTGCGCGGCTCCTTGGCGAAGAAGTCCTTCACGTACTTCTGCACGAGCGGCATGCGCGTCTGGCCGCCGACCAGGATCACCTCGGCCACCTCGCCCGTCGAGAGCCCGGCATCCTTCAGGGCAATGCGGCACGGCTCGATCGTCTTCTTGACGAGGTCCTCGACGAGCGACTCGAGCTTCGCGCGGGTGAGCTTGATGTTGAGGTGCTTCGGGCCGGATGCATCCGCCGTGATGTACGGCAGGTTCACGTCCGTCTGCTGGGTCGAGGATAGCTCGATCTTCGCCTTCTCCGCGGCCTCCTTCAGGCGCTGCATCGCGAGCGGATCCTTGCGCACGTCGACGCCGGATTCCTTGAGGAACTCCTCGGCGAGGAAGTTGATGATGCGCAGGTCGAAGTCCTCGCCGCCGAGGAAGGTGTCCCCGTTCGTCGAGAGCACCTCGAACTGGCGCTCGCCGTCCACCGCGGCGATCTCGATGATGGAGATGTCGAAGGTGCCGCCGCCGAGATCGTACACGGCGATCTTGCGGTCGCCGCCCTGCTTGTCGAGGCCGTACGCGAGGGCCGCCGCGGTCGGCTCGTTGATGATGCGCTTCACCTCGAGGCCGGCGATGCGGCCGGCGTCCTTCGTCGCCTGGCGCTGGGAGTCGTTGAAGTACGCGGGCACGGTGATCACGGCCTCGGAGACCGTCTCGCCGAGATAGTCCTCCGCGGTCTTCTTCATCTTCATCAGCACGCGCGCGGAGATCTCGGGCGGGGCCATGCGCTTGCCCTGCGCCTCGACCCACGCATCCCCGTTGTCTGCGCGGACGATCTTGTAGGGCACCATCTTCACGTCGCGCTGGACCACCTCGTCGTCGTACTTGCGGCCGATGAGCCGCTTGACGGCGAAGAGCGTGTTCTGGGGGTTCGTCACGGCCTGGCGCTTCGCGGGCTGGCCGACGATGACCTCGTTGTCCTTGGTGAACGCCACGATGGATGGAGTCGTGCGGTCGCCCTCGCTGTTCTCGATCACGCGGGGCTTGCCGCCCTCCATGATGGCGACGCACGAGTTCGTCGTGCCGAGATCGATGCCGATAGTCTTTGCCATGGGGTTACTCCGAAGGGTTCTCGTTGGCCCTCGATGCCGCAGAGGGTGGGTGCGACTCCTCCCGATTCAAGGCCCGGGCGACGATGACGCGCGCGGGGCGCAGCAGCCGCCCGTTGAGCTCATATCCCGGCTGCACCACCTTGAGCACCGAGTGAGGCTCGGCCGTGGCCGAGGGCTGCATCAGCACGGCCTCGTGCCGCGCCGGGTCGAAGGGCTCCCCGTGAGGGTCGATCTGCCTGATGTCGAGCTTCTCGAATGCCTTGGCGAGGAGCTTGAGGGTGGCTCGTTGTCCCTCCGCGAGCGCGCTCGCGGTCGCCTGCCCGGCGCTTGCCACGGCCAGCTCGAGACTGTCCTTGACCGGAAGCAGCTCCGCCGCGAGCTTCTCGATCCCGAGCCGCGTGGCGTTGTCCACCTCGCGCTGGGCACGCTTGCGGACATTGTCGAGCTCGGCGACCGAGCGCAGGTACTGATCGCGAAGGCTCGCCGCACGCTGCTCGGCGTCGGCGAGGGCTCGCTGCAGCTCCTCGAGTGGGACCATCGCGGACGGCCGCTCCGGCACCTCATCATGCTCGCCCGAAGCGCGCGCGCGCTCAAGCTCCCCACCGGCCATCAAACCCCTCCTGAAACAATAGTTTAGCCGCGACCCCCGGGGGCTCCGGCCGTCCTGTCGGCTTACGTTGAGGGTCAGCGCCGGGAATTCAAGGCCGCGCCGAGCAATTTCGCCGTCACATCGACGATCGGGATGACGCGCTCGTACGCCATGCGAGTCGGGCCGATGACGCCGAGCACACCGACGACCTGCTCGCCGAGGGAGTAGGGAGCCGTCACGACGCTGCAGTCGTCGAGGATTCGATAGCCGGACTCGTGGCCGATGAAGATCTGGATCCCCTGGGCGCGCAGGCTCTGATCGAGCAGGTGCAGGAAGTCGCGCTTCTCGTTGAACGCCTCGAACAGGCGCCGCAGCTTCTCGACGCTCGAGAGCTCGCCGACGCCCATGAGATTCGTCTCGCCGGCGATCACATATTCGAGCGGCTGCTCCTCGCCGCGCTCGAAGATGTGCTGCGCCACGGTGATCGCATCGAGCATGATCTGGTTCATGTGCTCGCGCGCCTCGGAGAGCTCGCGCAGGATCTCCTGCCGGACCTGGGGGAGCGGGCGGCCGCGGAACTTCTCGTTGAGGAAGTTGGCGGCGCGCTTGAGCTCCTCCGCCGAGTAGTGGCGCTCGAGCTGGATGATGCGGTTCTGCACCTCGCGATCGTCGAGCACGAGCACGGCGAGCACACGATTCTCCGAGAGGGTGACGAACTCGATCTGGCTGATCGAGGCCTGCTGCGGGCCGGGAAGCGTCACGACCCCCGCGAGGCAGGTCACGCTCGAGAGCAGCTGCGAGGCGGCCGCGACGAGCGCTTTCGGGCTCTCCGCGTGGGACTCGAGCATGCGGTGGATCTCCGATTCGATCTCGGGGCCGGCGCCCCCATCGATCGGGCGCACGCGCAGGAGCGTGTCCACGAAGAAGCGATAACCCTTGTCCGTCGGCACGCGGCCGGCCGAGGTGTGCGGCGAGGCGACGAATCCGAGCTCCTCGAGATCCGCCATGACGTTGCGGATGGTCGCGGAGCTGAGATTGAGGCCGCTGTCGCGCGACAGCGCGCGCGAGCCGACCGGCTGCCCGTCGCGGATATAGCTCTCCACCAGCATGCGCAGCACGCTGCCGGCTCGCTCGCTCAGGGCCTCGTCCCGCGCATCGTGTGGCATACGTAGCCGGGAAGCTAGCTATGGGCAGCGTGACCGTCAAGCGAGCCGGTGCGGGCGAGGCGCGTCCCGCTCGGCACAACCCGCCCGGCTGGCGCGTCCCTACCAGAACGGCCTGAGCGCGCCGAGGCCGTTGCGCCAGCTGCTCATCCAGGCGCCGATCAGTCCGAAGCCGGCGAGGGTGCCGGCTCCCGCGAGAGCGAAAGGCCTATGGGCGCCGTAAGTGGCCTCGAGCCAGGGCATCGCGACCGCCATCACCGCGCCGGCGGCGAAAGCCGCGCCGATCAGCGCGCCGAGCGTGCGGCGGCGCAACCGCACGTAGCTGACATCGAGCTCCGCGAGCCTCTCACGGAGCTCGCGCTCGAGGGTCGCCGCGCGGGCCGAGTGGCCATCCCCGGCGCGTCCCGCATCCGCCAGCATCGCGTCGAGACGTGTTCGGAATCCCGCCGGCAGCGCCGGAGGCTCGAGCACCGTGGCGAGCGCGGTATCGAGCGCGCGCATCTGCGGATCCTCCGTGCCACTCAGGGGGGTATCTTGCGACCCGCTCATTGGGAAGTCTCCAGATCCTCGCCTGCGGTCGCGCGGCCCGCTCATGCGCTCGCTCCCAGCCAGGCTTGCGCGTCGTACCATCCCCGGCGCTTCAACTGCTCGGCGATGAGCGCCCGCGCCCGGAACAGCAGTGTCTTCACCGTGCCCTCCGGGATCGCCAGCATGGCGGCCACCTCGGCCACCGACCGGTCCTCATAATAGAACAACGTCAGCGCCCGGCGATAACGCTCGGGCAGCGCATCCACGAGCCCCCGCAGCAGCGCACGCGTGTCGTCCGGCTCCTCCGCGACGCAGGCCGCGAGCTCCGCGACGCTCTCCTCATCGAGCGGTGCGAAGTCGCGCCGGCGCTCGATCGCCGTCAGGCAGCGGTTGCGCGTGACGGCGTAGACCCACGTGGAGAGGGAGGCCCTGCCGTCGTAGCCGGGCAGTGCCTTCCAGATCCGGACGAGGCTCTCCTGCGCGGCGTCCTGAGCCTGATCACGGTCGCGCAGCAGCGTGCAACACAGCCGGTACACCTTCGCCTCGTATCGCTCGAGCAGGCGCGCGAACGCCTGCGCATGCCCCCCGCTCTGCAGCAGCGCGTGGATGTCGCCGTCCTCGGTCGCGGGCGCCGCAGCGGACTGCA
>JASHYG010000014.1 GCA_030043215.1 Gammaproteobacteria bacterium | reverse complement strand
ATAGCCGGAGCCGAAGACCATGCCCTTCGCGGTCGGGGCATCGGCGCAGGTCAGGCCATGTCCGAAATCGGCAGCGACCGCCGAGTCGGCACACGGTCCGGAGGAGAGCGGGAAAGAGCTCAGATACCGATATTCGAGACCCCCGCTCCACGGCCCCAGGTTCGTCACATAGAGATTGAATTGACCGGTTGCGAAGGGCGCGTTCGGCAGGTACTCGCCCAGATGGCCGGTCCCGTCGTCGTAGGGGGTGGTGTAGCGGGCGCGGTCGCCCGAGTAGCTGCCATAGAGCTCCAGCCACCGCAGCACCTGATAGGTGACATTGAGCTCAAAGCCGGTGCGGTGGCTGCCGGGGCCGGCGCTGTCCTGGCCGATGTCCGGATTGTAGGTCGTCTCCGATTGCGCATCGAGGCTGTACACCGCGAGCGTCGTCGCGATCTTGTGATCCAAGAATTCCTGACGCACACCGACTTCCTCGCCCGTCTGCTTGGCGATGAGTGGCGCCCCGGGGAGGCCTTCGATCCTGGCCTGGTTCACGCCGCGGAGATCATCGCTGTGGAAGCCGACGCCGTAGCTCGCGTAGAGCTCGGTATCCTCGGCCGCCCGGAAGATCAGACTCGCCTTCGGCTCCGGCAGCGCGCGGCTCGCCGTCCCGTACCACGTGCCCACATCGCTGCCGTACATGTAGTCTTCCCGGAAGCCGATCACGGAACGAAACCAATCCGTCCAGTGAGTGGTCGCCTGCACGAAGCCCGCGACGCTGCTGAGCCGCACGGTGTCGCTCTCGCTATAAACGGACGGGTAATCGACTGCCGCCAGCTGTGCGGCCGTCAGCGGGATCCGATCCTCGGTCGGTATGCGCTCAACGTCGTTGTAATCGAAGCGGCTGTGCAGGCCGGTCAGCCAGTCGTTGCTGATGCCCCCGATCTGCGTCGTCCAGGCATAGCTGGTGTCCCCTCCGACCGTCGTGCGGTCCTCGTGCTGCTCTTCCTGGTCGCCGTTGACGGGGTCGACCAGGAAATGCGTGAAGTCATTCCACAGCGTCAGATGGTTGCTGATCGCGTAGGCATTGGCGGTGAGCACGCCGTCGCCGAGAGCTTCGTGATACATCCATGAGAGGCTCGAGCGCTCCGCATAGCCGGCGTCCGATGGATCGAGCTCGCCGTAGGGCGAGGAGATCAGGCCCTCGGTGAGCGCTCGCTCGGGCTGGTCGGTCTGCGCATTCCACAGATCGTGATAGAACATCGCGGTCAGCGAGTAGCCCTCCTGATCATCACCGGTGCTGAAGCGCAGCACCGTGTTGACCTTGCGCTGATCGCCCGGCGTCGTCCACGGTCCGTCGTAGTGCTGGGTCTCGAGCGCGCCGAGCAGGTTGCCGCTGCCGAGCTGGGTGGATCCGGCGACGAGATAGTGCTGAAAGTCCTCCGTGCCGACCGTCACCGAGGCCTGGTCCGGAATCGTATCGAGATAATTGATATGAACCGAGCCGACCGAGGCGAAGTCCCCCTCGTCGGCGTAGTAGGTGCCCTTGGTGTAGCTGATATTGGTTGCGAGCTCCGGGATCATGAAGTTGATGTCGGTGTAGCCTTGGCCATGCGCGTGGGTCGGCTCGTTGATGGGCATGCCGTCCACGAAGACTGCGAGGTCCGTGCCATGATCGAGGTTGTAACCGCGCATCAGGTACTGGTTGGCCTTGCCTTCACCGCTGTGAGTGGTGACATCCAGGCCGGGAACCGTCTCGAGCACCTGGCCAGGCCGGTAGGCCGGTGTCAGGGTGATCTCGCTGTTCACGACGACGCCTTGGCTCGCAGTCGTCGCGACGCCGATCAAGCTCAGGCGCTGTGCTGTGACGGTCACCTCCTGAATCTGCCCGCCAGGGCTCTGCGCCGCTGCATTCGACTGCGGGCTCTTCGTGCTCTTCGTACTGTTCGTGGCAGCGGCGTGTGCCATCTTCGCCGACGCCTGTGGTGGGCGCTCCGGAGGAACGGGTGCCCCCGCTGCGGAGACCGGAGGCGCCGCGGGCTGGACGGGCTCTTGCTGAGCCCCACTCTGCCATGCCGCGCTGCAAGCCAGCAGGAGGCTTGCGTGCACGGCACGCGAGACCGGTTTCCACTTCATGTCAACCTTTCATCGATCATGAGTACAGGGCGGCCACGGGGAGACTGCGCCGTGCTGATCGAAATATATACGCGCACGAGCGCGCTGCCCCTCACCCCCTTGGGTCTGAGGCACCGGTCTCGCGACCCGGCAGTGTCACGTTGGGCGGTTGGGAAGCGGCGGGGGCGGCGGGAGAACCGTCGCGCCCGATATCGGTGCGTCCGATGCTAAATATGCGTGCACGAGGCGGAAACTGTCCGGCGGCGTAACGGCGAAACAGCGCCCGCAGGAGCTTGCGCATCGCGAGGTCCCCGGCGCCTCCGAAGAGCACTAGATCGAACTCCGGCAAGGACTTAGATAACATGGCCGTGTGTCGAGAGACAGCGCATGAGCCCCTCATCGAGCGCGCGCGGCCCGATCGGCGCGGTGGCACGGCAAATGCTGGAGAGCATCCCGGTGACTACCGCTGCGACATTCATCCCACCACTCAACGGTACGGTTGCGCAGGTTACCGCGCGCATCCGTGCCCGCAGCGAGCGCGAGCGCGGGGCGTACCTGGAGCGCATGGCGCCGCAACCCGGCGCCGCGCGGGTCCGGCTCTCCTGCGCCAACTTCGCGCACGGCTTTGCGGCCTCCGGGGAGGGCGACAAGTCCGTGCTTCGGCGGGCCGCGTGGCCCAACATCGCCATCGTCTCGGCGTACAACGACATGCTGTCGGCGCATCAGCCGCTCGAGCGCTTCCCGGCGCTGATCAAGGCGGCCGCCCGCGAAGCCGGCGCGGTTGCGCAGTTTGCGGGCGGCGTGCCGGCCATGTGCGACGGCATCACGCAGGGCATGGCCGGCATGGAGCTGTCGCTGTTCAGCCGCGACGTGATCGCGATGGCGACGGCCGTGGCGCTCGCGCACGGCATGTTCGACGCCGCCCTGTGTCTCGGCGTCTGCGACAAGATCGTGCCGGGGCTGCTGATCGGCGCGC
>JASHYG010000188.1 GCA_030043215.1 Gammaproteobacteria bacterium | reverse complement strand
CCCTCGACCTTGAGCGCGCAGCCCGGCTCGGGCACGCAGCCGGCGCGGGGCGCGGAGACCGAGCCGAGCGCGAGTGCGGCCGAGACCAGTGCGAGTGCGGCCGAGACGAGTGCGGCCACGGGGCCCGCCGCGGGCGAGACGCCGTCCGGTAGCGGGGACGTGAATGCGCTGATCGAGCAGGCCGCCCAGGATCTCTCCGATTACCAGCGGCTCACGGCGGCCGGGAAGCTCGGCGAGGCCGGGCAGAAACTGGATGCGCTGAAGCACACGCTCGAGGAGCTGCAGAGGCGCCGCCGGTGATGGAGCGGCGGCCGCCGTGAGGGGCGGACAGATGACGGACGGAGCCGGGGCCGGCGAGAGCTGGACCCCGGCACAGCGCGCGGTGGTCACGGCGTCCTTCCTCGGGTGGATGCTGGACGCCTTCGATTTCTTCCTCGTGGTGTTCGTGCTCGAGCGCATCGCCCGCGACTTCGGCACCGATGTGAAGCACGTGACCTACGCCATCTTCCTCACGCTCGTCATGCGGCCGCTCGGGGCCTTCATCTTCGGGCGCCTGGCGGATCGTCACGGGCGCCGTCCGGCGCTGATGGCGAGCGTGCTGCTGTATTCGGTGCTGGAGCTCGCCTCGGCCTTTGCGCCCTCGCTCGCCGCGTTCATCGCCTTGCGCGCGCTCTATGGGATCGCCATGGGCGGGGAGTGGGGCGTCGGCGCCTCCCTTGCGCTCGAAAGTGTGCCGGTCCGCTCTCGCGGCCTCACCTCCGGGATCCTGCAGAGCGGCTATCCGGCCGGGTATCTGCTTGCCGCGATCGCCTTCGGGCTGCTGTACGAGCGCATAGGCTGGCGCGGGATGCTCGTGGTCGGCGCGGCGCCGGCGCTGCTCGTGCTCTACATCCGCGCGAGAATTCCGGAGTCCGCGGCCTGGGCCGCGGCGCGCACAGCTGCCCCGGCGCGCAACCTGTGGGCGAGCCTCTCGGGCCACTGGCGCCTCGCGGCGTACGCGATCGTCCTGATGGCGATGTTCAATCTGTTCAGCCACGGGACGCAGGACCTGTATCCCACCTTCCTCCGAGTCCAGCGCGGACTCACGACGGGCGCCATCTCACGCATCGCGATCCTCTACAACATCGGCGCCCTGTGCGGTGGAGTGCTTTTCGGCAGGCTGTCGAGCCGCATCGGCCGCCGAGCGGCCATCGCCCTTGCGGCGCTGCTCGCCTTGCCGGCTTTGCCGTTCTGGGCTTACTCCACCAGCGTCACGGGAATCGCCATCGCCGCGTTCGCGATGCAGCTCATGGTGCAAGGCGCCTGGGGCGTAGTGCCGGCGCACCTCAACGAGCTCTCCCCGCAGGGGATGCGCGCGACGTTTCCCGGCGTCGTCTACCAGCTCGGCAATCTGCTCGCCTCTTACAACGCGACGCTGCAAGCGTCGATCGCCGTGGATCACGGGGGGGCGGCACATCCGGACTACGCCTTTGCGCTCTGTCTCGTCTGTGGCATCGTGGCGCCGGCGCTGATCGTGCTCGTGGCGCTCGGCCCGGAGCGGCGGGAGGTGTCCTTCGCGGGCATCGTTGACGAAGGAGGAGAGCGCCGGTAGTGTCGCTCGAGAAGCTCGATTCCCGCTCGGTGGAGGTCTGACGATGGCGGCGCACTCTGCACGCTTGGCACTCGTGGCTCTCGGTTGGGGGACTCTCGCCCTGTGCGGCATGTCCACCCCCGGTCCCGCGATGGCGGCCGAGTCTGCGGCGCCCTCGCAGACCGAGGGCCCCGCGGCACAGAACCCGGAGTCGCTCGATCAGGTGACGGTGGCCGCATCGAAGCTCAAGAAGCGCACGCTCGATCGTATCGCCAGCCGCTTCGTGCAGTCGCATGCCGCACCGAGCGGCTCGATCCAGCAGATCGGCCGCTGGCGCGATGTGGTCTGCCCCAAGACGACCGGCCTCGAGCCGATCTACGACCAGCTCGTCTCGCAACGGATCCTGAACGTCGCGCAGAGCGTCGGAGCGCCCATTCCGCGTCCACGGAGGAAGTGCCGCGTCGACGTCGAGATCGTATTCACGTCCCAGCCGCAAGCGCTGCTGAATCACGTCGCCAGGGACTATCCGGTTCTCCTGGGATCATTCCGCAAGGCGGGGGACACGACGTTCCGCCACGCCATCGAGGCCTGGTATCTCACGGGGTCGAGGTCGACGGAAGGGATCAATCCGCCCATCGAGGGGCTCGGCGCCGAGCAAACATCGGGCGACATGCAGGTCATGCCGGGCACTCCTGAGCCGTTCCTCTCCGGTGTCGTGGTCGACCAGCCCGATGGCCGAGGCACTGCGCCGAGCGGCATGCCCGGAAGCCACCTCGGCAGGAGTCTCGAGAGCGAGCTTCTGCATGTCTTCGTCATCGTCGACTCCGGCGGGGTGGCGGGGTACTCGCTGCGGTCGGTCTCGGACTACATCGCGGTGCTCGCGCTGACCAAGATGAGCTCTCTCGACACCTGCAGCAGCCTGCCGAGCATCATCGACCTGCTCTCGCAAGATTGCGGCGCGCAATCGAAGCCTCAGGCAATCACCGTGGCCGACACGGCTTACCTCAAGGCGCTTTATTCCTCCGACCTGGAGATGAACCTCAACGTCGAGCGAGGCGACGTGCGCGATCGAATGGTGAGCGCCATCGCCGGCCACTAGGCCGCGCGCGCGCTCATCCTGCCGACAGAGCCGGAAAGCCTGCGGGGCGGGCCTTGGCCGCCGCGCGCGCGAAGTCCGGCTTGGTTGCCGTCAAGATCTCGAGAATGGCCCGGCGGTCGCCCGCGGAGAGGCTCGAGAATGCCGGACTCGTATCGCGGCCGGTGAGGATCTCGATGAGCCTGCGGTAGATGTATTCCTTGGCGCTCGGCACGAGGTAGTCGAAGCCCTTCGAGTAGATGAGGAAGCTCAGGGGATACCTGAACAGGCGCGTGTCGAGGTCGAGGTCTCTCAGGGACCGGCCTTGCCGGTCGAACGGGCCCTGTGCCTGAAACCACTTCGCATAGCCCGAGTCGCCCCGCAGAGGGGTAGGGAACTTCGCGGCGTCGGCGAACAGCATGCCGCGCACGAGGGGCTCGAGGAGTGTCTCGAACCTCCCCTGCGTGACGGGCGGCAGCTGCTCGAAGGTGAGCCCGTGGGTCGAGCTTCCGGGCGATTCGCGCTCCAGCAACATCCTCGATTTGTAGTTGGCGTGGATGATGAGGTTGTGGATGTCCACCTGGCTCTGGAACACCAGTACCGCAACGACGTCGCTCTTATCGCTGAGATAGGGCTGCGTGTCGAAGAACTGATCGAGATTGGCGACGTTCTCCCGGCTGACGCTCGCGAGGGGGATCGGGCGGCCGTCGCTCGCGGGCAGGACGTTGCCGAGCTGGAGCAGGCCGCCGAATTTTCCCGTGACGTACCAGCCGCCCCAGCGATCGGTGAGCGGAGTGGCGTCGGTGGTCTCGCTCGCGACGGCGTTCGTCACGATCTCGCCGTTGTCGATCTCGTAGGCCGAGAGGAACAGGAAGTTCGGCACGCCGCCGCCTTGGAGCGAGTACGTGTCGTGACAGGCGAGGCAGCGCAGGGATTCTCGCTGCAGGTGCAGCGGCACGTCGGTCCGCTCGTCCAAGGTGTAGAACACCGGGCCGAGAGCACTGTCCATCGTGTTGATCTCGATCTGCGGGGTGTCCCGGATCCAGGCGACGTACGTGTCGTCGTTGAAGTAGATGGCGCGGGGCGATGCGGGGCTGATGAGCTGTGTCTGCAGGCTCGTCTTGGAGAAGACGAGCGTCTGCGAAGTGGGGCTGATCCCCAGCGCCTGCAGCAGCGAATCGAGGTAGCCGCGCGGCGGACGGTACTGCAGCGTCACCTTGCCGCTCGCGATCTCCTCCTCCAAGCGAGCCACGTCGTTATGGGTCGCGGGTCCGGAGTAATTGATGAAGGGATAGTCCCTGTCGTAAACCAGTGCCGAATCCGTCGCCGTCGGTACGACCTCCCCGCCTGGGGGGGAGACCGTGGCCGGAGAGCCGCTCGCGAGCGCGCCCGCCGCGCGCACGGAAAGGGTGAGCGCGAGCGCGGCAGTGCAAAGCGGGGTGAGCCTTGTCCGGGTGGCCCGATGGTTCGTCGTGATTGCGATACCGTTCATCAGCTTGGGTTCGTGCGAAGCGTGGGCCCGCGGAAGGAGTCCGATCCCGGCGTTTAACATGGCGGCCCAAACCGCTGCCGTGGCGGCCTAAACCGCTGCCAGGTCTGGCGGACGCGATGTTAACATCCCGCGCCGCGGCATACGTCCCGATTACCCTCTCTTGAACTTAAGCACCTTTTCCGGCTGCGGCCAAGGGCATGGTGCGCGCTTCTTGCGGCCGGCTCCGTGCAGGGTGAGCGCGCACGGGAGCGGGGTAACGACGCCATTCGACGCGCGAGGTGAAAAGCCGACCGGGAGGGACAAGATTCCCTTCCGGTCGGGGAAGAGGCAACTGCGCGCCTGACGTGGCCGGCGCGCAGTTGCCAGGGGTGGGTCGCTGCCGCCTACTTTATTGCATGCGTGGCGCCGAACAAGGTGCCCGGCGTCAATGCACCGTTTCACCTGGGTAAATTCGCGGGATACCGCGGCTCGCACGGCCCTCCCGGGATGTTGCTACAATGTGAGCATGCCCTCACATTGGTCGGCGGCACCGAGACGGATACCGCAGCAGAATCGGGGCCGGCGGCGCGTGGCAGGCTTTTTGCGCGCCGCGGCCGCGGTGATCACCGAGGCCGGATACGAGCGCGCCACGATGAGCGCGATCGCCGAGCGCGCGGGCTCCTGTATCGGGTCCCTCTACCAGTTCTTTCCGAACAAGCTCTCCGTGGCCGAGGCGCTCCGCGCCCAGTACATCGAGGATGTGGAGCAGCGCTGGACCGCGCTCGCCCGCGAGGCGCCGCGGCTGAGCGCACGGCACCTGGTCCGCCGTCTGGTCGAGCTGCAAGCGCAAATCGCGCAGAGCCATCCGGTCGTGCTCGCGCTCCTCGACGTTCCGCCGACCTCCCATACCACCAAGCGGCGCCAGCTGGTTCGCAACTGGATCGCGGCGGTGCTCGTGGCGCACAGGCGGCGCATGTCGGATGCGGCGGCTCTGCGCGTCGCATCGGTCGTGCAGCAAGTCAGCCGGGCGCTCCTGGCGCTGTACGCGCAGGCCGGGCCCGATGAGAGGCTCGTGATGATGGAGGAGTTCAAGGCGGTTCTGAGCTCGTACCTGCTGCCGAAGCTCGGCCCGCGGGCACGCCGTCCTCGACGCTTGGTGAGCGCCGGGGATGCCCGACGGACCAGCCGGGCGCTGTCCGGGGCGGGCGAGCCTACGCGCCGAAGGAGAGCGGATTGAGTACCGAGGGGATGGGCTTTCGGGAAATGGGGGAAACCTGGCGGGCAGCCAGCGCCGTTCTGTACCTCGGCTCATGCCTTCTGCTGTGCGCCGGTTGCGGCGGCAATGCCTCGCCGGCGCACGGCCGCGCACCCGAGGTGGAGGTGGTCACGGTTGCGCAGCAGGACGTCCGCATCTACAGCGAGTGGGTTGCGACGCTCGATGGATACGTGAACGCGCAGATCCAGCCGCAAGTCACGGGCTACCTCATCAAGCAGGACTATCACGAAGGCTCGCTCGTGCAGCGCAACGAGGTGCTTTTCGAGATCGATCCGCGACCGTTCCAGGCGGCGCTCGACATGGCGAAGGGCGAGCTCGCGCAGGCGCAGGCCCAGCTCGGCAACGCGACGCTCAACGTGCAGCGGGACATTCCCGAGGCGGCGGTCAATGCGATCCCCCGCATGCAGCTCGAGGCCGACACCCACGCGGAGCTCGCGGCCAGGGCGTCCGTGGAGGCGGGCAGGGCGGCCGTGGAGCAGGCCGCGCTCAACCTCGGCTTCACGAAGGTGCGCTCCCTGATCGGGGGAATCGCCGGCATCGCACAAACTCAGGTCGGCAATCTCGTGACGCCCGCGACCGTGCTCACCGGCGTCTCCGACGTGGACCCCATCAAGGCTTATTTCGCGGTGAGTGGAGAGGAGTACCTGAGGATTGCCGGCAAGATCGCCTCCGCGGCGAGCTCACCGTCCGGTAGCTCGGCCATCCCGCTCGATCTCCTCCTCTCGGACGGAAGAGCCTACGCGTACGGCGGCCGAATCCTCTTCGCCGACCGCCAGATCGACCCGCAGACCGGAACGATCCGGGTGGTGGGCGCCTTCCCGAATCCCGGCAACATCCTGCGTCCCGGTCAGTATGGCAAGGTGCGCGCCGTCACCGACACCCGCAAGGGGGCGCTGCTCGTTCCGCAGCGGGCGGTGACGGAGCTGCAGGGGTCCGACGAGGTCGCCGTGGTCGGGCCGGACGACAAGGTGGCCATTCGCACCGTCGAGACCGGCGAGCGAGTGGGCGCCATGTGGGTCATCGAGAGCGGCTTGCGTGCGGGAGAGCGGGTCGTCGCGGAGGGGACGCAGAAAGTGGCGGACGGCAGCGCCGTGACGCCCGTTCCATATCGTCCCTCATCCGCGGACGAGTGAGCCGTGTCGAGATTCTTCATCGAGCGCCCCATCGTCGCGATGGTCATCGCGATCCTCACGCTGATCGTGGGCGGCATCGCGATTTTTCGCCTGCCCGTCGCTCAGTTCCCCGACATCGTCCCGCCCGAGACGAAGATCCAGGCGACCTTCGTTGGAGCGGACGCCGAGACCCTCGCGCAGTCCGTCGCGACGCCCATCGAGGAGCAGATGAGCGGCGTCGACAACATGAACTACATGTACTCGCTCAACGCGACGGCGAACGGCCAGGTGACGATGATCGTCGACTTCGCCGTGAAGACCGACCCCAACACCGATCTCATCCTGTCGCAGATCCGCGAGACCCAGGCGTCCGCCCAGCTCCCCGCAAGCGTCGCGCAGTATGGCGTCACGGTGCAGAAATCCACCAGCGCGCCGATGATGCTGGTCGCGCTCTACTCGCCCCGCGGCACCTACGACGCGCAGTTCCTCGCGAACTACGAATACATCAATCTGGTCGACCAGGTCACGCGGCTCCCGGGGATCGCGAGCGTGCAAGTGTTCGGCGCGGCCCAGTATGCGATGCGGATCTGGCTCAAGCCCGACCTGCTGTCGAAGCTCGGCATTACCGTATCGGACGTCGTCAATGCCGTGGAGGCGCAGAACACGGTGAACCCCGCCGGACAGGTCGGCGGCGAGCCGGCGCCGCCCGGCCAGGAGTTCACGTATTCCGTGCGCGCGCAGGGCCGCCTCGCGACGCCGGAGGAGTTCGGGAACATCATCGTCCGGGAGAATCCGGATGGCGGCGCGGTGCGTGTGAAGGATGTGGCGCGCGTCGAGCTCGGAACGCAGAGCTACACGCTGATGGGCCGCCTCAACGGCAAGCCGAGCGCCATCATGGCGATCTATCAGCTCCCGGGCTCCAACGCCGTGGACGACGCGAGGGAGATCCGTACGCTGATGGCCGGCGTGAAGGACCGCTTCCCTTCGGATGTGGCATATGTCATTGCCCTCGATCAGACGAAGGCGGTCACCGAAGGGATGCGCGAGATCCTGCTGACGCTGCTCATCGCGCTCGCGCTGGTGATCACCGTCGTCTACGTCTTTCTGCAGGGCTGGCGCGCGTCGCTCATTCCGCTGCTCGCCGTTCCAGTGTCGCTGGTCGGCACGTTCGCGGTCTTCCCGCTGTTCGGCTTCTCGATCAATACGCTCTCGCTCTTCGGCCTCGTCCTCGCCATCGGCCTCGTCGTGGACGACGCGATCGTCGTGGTCGAGGCCGTCGAGCGGCACATCGAGGAAGGGATGGCGCCGAAGGCTGCCGCGCTGAAGGCGATGGAGGAGATCTCGGCCCCGGTGGTCGCCATCGCTCTAGTGCTGTCGGCGGTGTTCGTGCCGACGGCGTTCATTCCAGGAATCACGGGACGCCTGTACCAGCAGTTCGCAGTCACCATCGCGGTTTCGGTCGTCATCTCGGCCTTCAACGCCCTTAGCTTGAGTCCGGCTCTCGCCGCGCTGCTGCTGCGGCCGCGGGAGCGCAGGCGCGGGCCGCTCGGGATCTTCTTCGATGGGTTCAATCGGATCTTCGGCCGCGCGCGGGATGGCTACCTCCGTGTGAGCGGTGCACTGGTCCGCAAGAGCGGCGTCGCCGTCGTCCTGGTGCTGGTCTTCGGCGCCGTCGCGGTGCTGCTCGGCGAGCGCATGCCCTCGGGCTTCCTGCCCGATGAGGACCAGGGGTATATCTACGTCAATATCCAGCTCCCTCCCGCGGCCTCGCTGCAGCGCACGCAGCAGGCCGCGCGCGATGTGGAGCGGATCCTCGCGGCGACGCCGGGGATTCAATATACGACGAGCGTCATCGGCTTTAGCCTGCTGAGCTACGTCCAGACCAGCTACAACGCCTTCTTCTTCGTGACGCTCAAGCCCTGGGCGGACCGCGCGCAGCGGATCGAGCAGTACCAGACCATCAAGGCGCGTCTGAACGAGGAGCTCGCCCGGCTGCCGCAGGGAACGGCCTTCAGCTTCTCCCCGCCCGCGATTCCGGGCGTCGGGACGTCGGGCGGCTTCACCTTCGTGCTCGAGGACCGCGGCGGCAACGGAATGCAGTATCTCGCCGACAACGTCGCGAAGTTCATGGAGGCGGCTCAGAAGCGTCCCGAGCTCTCCGGCCTGAGCTCATCGCTGCTCGCGAGCGTTCCGCAGAAGTTCGTCGAGGTGGATCGCGACAAGGCGCTAAAGCAAGGGGTGCCGATCTCGGACGTTTACACGACCCTGCAGGCCTACATGGGCGGCCTCTTCGTGAACTACTTCAACCGGTTCGGCCGCCAGTGGCAGGTCTACGTCGAGGCCGAGGGCGGCTATCGCAACGATGCGCGGGAGGCTGGGCAGTACTACGTCCGCAACGGCTCGGGCGGCATGGTTCCCCTCTCGGCCTTGACCCGGATCGAGTCGCGCATCGGCCCCGAGTTCATCATGCACTACAACGAGTACGACGCGGCGCAGATCAATGGCAACGCCGCGCCGGGATATAGCTCGGATCAGGCGACGGCGGCGCTCGAGCAGGTCTTCGCGCAAACGATGCCCCACGACATGGGCTACGACTACATGGGCATGTCGTTCCAGCAACGGCAGGCGGAGCAGGGCATCTCCTCGGGGGCCATCTTCGGGATCTCCGTTCTGTTCGCCTTCCTGATCCTGGCGGCGCTCTATGAGAGCTGGTCGCTGCCGTTCAGCGTGCTGCTGAGCGGTCCCATCGCCGTCTTCGGCGCCTTCGGAGTGCTGTTCCTCCGCCGCGCGCTCGCGCAGGCGTTCTACCCGCCCTACATGGTGGACATCGAGAACGACGTTTATTCGCAGATCGGCCTGGTGATGCTGATCGGACTCGCGGCGAAGGACGCGATCCTCATCGTCGCGTTCGCCAAGGACGAATTCGAGAAGAAGGGTAGATCGCTCGCCGAGGCGGCGCTGGAGGCGGCACGACTGCGCTTGCGGCCGATCCTCATGACGTCCCTCGCTTTCATCTTCGGGTGCGTCCCGCTGTGGTTCGCGTCCGGGGCGGGCTCCGTTGCCCGCAAGATCATGGGCACCACCGTGATCGGAGGCATGCTGGCGGCCAGCGCGATCTCCATCTTCCTCATCCCCGCGATCTTCTACTTCGTGGAGCGGCTCTCGGGCGCGAAGCAGCCGGATGCGGCCGGGATCGCTGAGGCGGG
>JASHYG010000187.1 GCA_030043215.1 Gammaproteobacteria bacterium | reverse complement strand
CCGGATTGACGACCTGCTGGTCGAGATCGGCGTAGCTGTCGGAGCAGCTGGTCGGCGTGGAGCAGATGTAGTAATACGTCGGAGAGTCTCCGCCGCCGTCCGTGCACCCTCCCCCGCAGTCCTGCGTGAACGGACCCACTCCGAGGACGCCGTTCGCGCCGAAGGTGGCCACGGTGTCCTCCTGATAATTCACGTCGTTGTTAGCAGTCGGATTCTGACAATCCGTCGGTATGTTCGTCGAGTAGTTGGAATAGTTGGTGGAATCCGAGCTCGCGATGACCTGCACGGGAACGGCCGTCGACGTGGTTTCGCTGGAGATCGTGATATCCGCGGTGACGAGGGGACCCCAGCTGTAGCCGTCCGCGAACACCGCGCATTCCGCCATGGGCTCCCCGCTCTCCGTCTGGTTCTCCGCGGGGAAGACCATCACGGGATTGCCGTTCTCGTCGGTGGCATCTCCCAGCAGCCGCAGTCCGTAGGACTGCGTGTCGACCTGGATATGATCGAAGGTCTGGCAGTTGCCGCTGGACGGATTGCATACGGTCACGGTCACGTAGGCGAGATTCACCGCGGAGTTGTCGGTGTCGCAGATCGAGCTCGGCCCGCAATCGACGATGATCGACGCCACGTTCGGCGCCGCGGAAGCGATCACCTGTGTGGAGGTCGAGCCGCCGGAGCCGCCCGAGCCGCTGGAGCTCGAGGAGTTGGAGGAGCCGCCTCCGCCACACCCGGCGAGGCACCCCGTCACGATCACGATTGCAGTCAAGACGATGTGGCGCACGGGCGTCCCCCTGACAACGTGGACCATTCAGCGCAATCCGAGCAAAGAGCTACTGGACGTCGTCGGTCGTGACATTGGCCGGAATCAGGGACGGGACATACGCCCGTCCGTGGTACGAGCGCATGCGCCCGAACGACTGCACGACCAGATCGGGCTGCACGATCTGGAAGTGGCGGCGGGTACCGGCGTTGTGCCGCGCCAGTCTCGAGGCCGTGACGTACTGCTGAAAGTACGTCCCGAAAATCTGCTTCAAGTTGGGCATCATCGGACCGTGCCAGCTCACGCCGAACACGGTGCCGTTCGGCGCGACGTATTCTCTCACGACCGTGCCGGAGGAAAGCTGAAGCTCTTGAACCGAGTATCCCGCTCCGAACGTCGCGGCCTTCACCTCGGCCTTCAAGTACGTACCATCGGCCTGCACCGATTCGGAATTCCCGCCGAGCCCCGCCACGGCAGGCGGCGACGCCTGCCACAGCATGGCCAAGCCAGCGACGGCCGCGTACCAATGCGCGCGCACCGGGGCGACCTCAATTCCCGGAGGAGCTGCTCGAGCTGCTCGAGCTGCTGCCGGAGCGCCGCTGCTGC
Source organism: Gammaproteobacteria bacterium (assembly GCA_030043215.1). Lineage (GTDB taxonomy): Bacteria > Pseudomonadota > Gammaproteobacteria > Steroidobacterales > Steroidobacteraceae > JASHUC01. Next base: position 4,336 of record JASHYG010000187.1, on the reverse strand, counting down.
CTTCTCTGCTGCATCCTCTGCCGCATTTGCTCCATCCTCTGCCGCCTCTGCTGCATCAACTCCCGCCGGTGCTGCATTCTCACCTTGTCGGCGGCGAGCAGCGTGGCGAGATCGTGCTGCTGCGTGGGCGTCAGAACATCATAGATCTGCGTGGCGAGCTGGCTCTCTCTCTGGATACGATCGGCGGCTCTGTCCTTGGCCTGCTGCACCGCCCTCGCAAACTCGCGGCTGCCGGGATTCCCGAGCGCAGTGATATCGACCGCCGGCGCCGCGCCCTGCTGGCGCTGCTTGCGCGCCTGGGTGAGCAGATCCCTCACACGCTGACGCTGCTGGTCCGAGAGATTGAGCTCACGGACCTGCCGCAGCAGCACTCCAACCAGCGCCCGCCCCTGTCCACGGTGCTGGCCTGGCCCACGGTGCCCGTGACGGTCGCCGCCGCGATGATTCCAGCCGCCTCGAGGAGGTGGGCCGCCCTGGCCGTTCCAGCGGGCTCGAGGCGGTGGTCCGCCCCGTCCGTCCGGTCCGTACCCGGGACCCCACTGAGCCCCGGGGCCCTGGCCAGCAAAGGGCGGCGGGCCCGCCGCATTGGGGCCGGTTCCATCGGTGTTCTGAGCGCTTGCAGCGGAAACCGCGCCAATACCGAGGCTGGCGATTGCCGCCGCGAGTACCAGGCGCGTCGTGTTGTGCTTCATGACTCCGTACCTAACAGATTGAGCCTGACTGTTACCGACTGTTGCCGCCGAGTCCCCGGCCGGAGGACGCGCCCGGCCATATGACCCGTCCCGAGCGGCGCGTGTTCCCGTGAGATCACCGAAATGACAGCGTCCCATCCTCGATTCGGTTGACGCAGTGATCGATCGCATCGTGACAGATGCCGCGCACGATAAGCGCGCGAGACCTCCGGGGCAAGTAAGGGAATGTGATCAAGAACACGCTCCTACGCGCGCCGCGGAGCTGTCCCGCTCACCGCAGCAAGCAGACTCAACCAAACGGCGGCCGCCGCACGATCGTCTGATCCCGCTCGGGACCCGTGGAGACCATGTCGATCGGCACGCCCACGAGGGCTTCGATGCGCTCGAGGTAGCGCCGGGCATTCTCGGGCAAGGCACCATATTCCGTGATGCCCACGGTCGACTGCCTCCAGCCCGGCATCTCCTCATAGACCGGCTCTACCTCGGCATAGGCGTCGATGAAGAGCGGTGGCGCCGAATCCGTGCCGCGGCCGATGCGATAGCCCACGCAGATCCGGATGGTCTCGAGCGCATCGAGGACGTCGAGCTTGGTCATGACGAGACCCGTCACGCTCGATTGCACGACGCACTGGCGCAGCACGACCGCGTCGAACCAGCCGCAGCGCCGCTTGCGACCCGTCACCGATCCGAACTCGCGACCGACGCGTGCGAGGTACTCTCCGTCCTCGTCGAAGAGCTCCGTCGGGAAGGGGCCCGCGCCGACGCGCGTGGTGTACGCCTTGACGATGCCGAGCACCTCGTCGAACGCGCGGGGCCCGATGCCCGTCCCCGTTCCGGCAAAGCCCGCCGTGGTGTTCGACGACGTGACGTACGGATAAGTGCCGAGATCGACATCGAGCATGGCGGCCTGCGCCCCCTCGAAGAGCACGTTCGCTCCGGCGATCCGCAGCTCGTGCAGGGCGCGGCTCACGTCGGACACGAGCGGCCTCAGGCGCTCGCTCCACGCGAGCTGCTCATCGAGCGTCCGTTGGAAGTCGACCGGCGGCTGCTTGAAGTATCTCTGCAGCACGAAGTTGTGAAAATCGAGAACTTCCCCGAGCTTCGCCGCAAAGCGATCGCGCTGGAACAGATCGGCGACGCGCACGGCCCGGCGCGCGACTTTGTCCTCGTACGCGGGGCCGATACCGCGGCCGGTCGTGCCGATCGCGTTCGGGCCGCGTGCCTGCTCGCGCGCGCGGTCGAGAGCCACGTGTGACGGCAGGATGAGCGGACAGTTCGGCGAGACGCGCAGGCGCTCGAGCACCGGCACGCCTTGCTGCTGCAGCATGTCGGCTTCGCTCATCAAGGCCTCGAGCGACAGCACGACACCGTTGCCGATGAAGCAGCGCACCTGGTCGCGGAGGATCCCGGAGGGGATCAGCGAGAGCACGGTCTTGCGGCCGCCGGTGACGAGCGTGTGGCCCGCGTTGTGCCCGCCCTGGAACCTCGCGACGGCCGCCGCCCGCTCGGCGAGCAGGTCGACCACCTTCCCCTTGCCCTCGTCGCCCCACTGGGTGCCGATGACGATGACGAACTTGCCCATGACGGCCGCGCCCGATCCGCTCAGCGCACCAGAATCAGGATGAGGACGCCGACGAGCATGCTGCCGAGGCCCGCGATCCGCAATTCGCGGTCGCCGACGGCGAGCAGCCTCGCGAGCATCTTCTTCATGCGCGCGGGGTTGGCGAAGGGCATGATCCCCTCGATCACGAGCAACAGCGCGAGCGCCGCGGCGAGGTCGGAAAATCTGAAAATCAAGCGGGATTGTCCCTCGGTGGGTTGCAAGCGGCGCGTGGCCTCAGTGACTCGCGCGTGCGGGGTTCCTCAGGTACCGGAAGAACTCGCTGTCGGGGGAAAGCACCAGCACGCCGTTGCTCTTCCCGAGCGCGCGCTCGTACGCCTGGAGGCTGCGATAGAAGGCGTAGAACTCGGGATCCGCCGAGTAGGCCCGCGCGTAGGTGTCGGCGGCCTCGGCGTCCGCCGCGCCCTTGATCTCGAGCGCAGCGCGCTGCGCGTTGGAGATGATCTCGGTGTGGTTGCGATCCGCGGTGGCCCTGATGGCGGTCGCTGCGCTCTCACCCTCGGCGCGCAGGCGATTGGCCGTCTTCGCGAAATCCTCCTTCATATCCTCGTACACCCGGTCGGCAACCTCATCCGGCAGCTCGATACTCTGCACGCGGACGTCGACGAGCTGGATCCCGAGCGCCGATACGGCGCGGCTCGCACTCGCGAGCGTCTCGTCCGTCACCGCCGCGCGATCCGCCGTGACGACCTGCTCGAGCGTGCGCTGCGCCACGTCGCTCTTCATCCCATCCGTGACGATGTCCGAGATGCGCTCGCCCGCACTCTTCTCGCTGCCGCCCGTCGTCTCGTAGTAGACCGTCGGATTCGCGATGCGCCACTCGATGTAGGAGTCGATGATGAGCGACCGGTTGTCCTTGGTGATGAACGCCTGCATGGGATTCGATTGCATGAGGGTGCGGCGATCGAGCTTCACGACCTGGTCCCACGGCAGTTTCCAGTGCAGGCCGGGCCGGTAGCCGGTGGCGACGATGGCGCCGAACTCGGTGCGGATCGCGAAGTCGCGCTCGTTGACCGAGAAGAGCGACGTGAGCGTCCCGAGCAGCGCGAGCGCCGCGGCGACGATGACGATCGAGACAGAGCGGGCGGACATCAGCGCTCGCCCCGGCTGCGGCCCTCGACGGTCACGGTGTCGGCATCGTCCGGCGCCGAGACGGAAGGTCCCCCCGGCTGTGTGGACTCCTCTTCCGGAGCACCGGTGTCGTGGCCCAGGAGCTTGTCGAGCGGCAGATACAGGAGATTGCCGCCAGGGCTGCCGGGCTTCGATTCCACGACGATCTTGTTCGCCTTGCTGAGGACGTCCTCCATCGTCTCCAGATACAGCCTCTCGCGCGTGACCTCCGGCGCGCGCTTGTAAGCCGCCGCCACTTGAGTGAAGAGCGCGGCCTCGCCCTGCGCGAGCGCGACGACCCGCGCCTTGTACGCCTGCGCATCCTGGAGGATCTTCGAGGCATCCCCTTGAGCGGACGGTACGACCCCGCTCGCGTAAGCCTGCGCCTCCTTCACGTCGCGATCCTCGTCGGCGAGCGCCTTGTTGGCGTCCCGCTGCGCGGACACGACCTGATCCGGCACCTCAACGTCCGTGAGATTGACGGCCGTCACCTCGATTCCCGTGTCGTAGCGGTCGAGCATGCCCTGGATGAGCAACTTGGCGCGCCGGGTGAGCTGGGGGCGCGCCGCACCGGTGAGCACATCCTGCAAGCTCATCCGGCCGACCGCCTCCCGCATCGCGCTCAAGCTCGCCTGACCCAGAGCGTCCTCCGGATCGCGCGCGCCGAAGAGCACCCTCAGGGGATCCGTGCGGCGGTATTGAACGGCGAAGTGCAACTGGACGAGCCCCGCATCCGAGGTGAGCATGCTCGTCGAGAAGTCCCGGCTCGCGACGCTCATGACGTTCACCTTGGTGATCGTCTCGATCGGCCACGGCCAGCGCCAGCCCCAGCCCTCGCTCCGCACCTCGACGAGACGGCCGAAGCGCTGGATGACGCCGCTCTCCGCCGCCCCGACCTGGAAAAAGCCGCTCG
>JASHYG010000186.1 GCA_030043215.1 Gammaproteobacteria bacterium | reverse complement strand
CGGAGCTCATCGACCCGCGGACCATCGTGCCTCTCGATGAGGAGGCGCTCGTCGCGGCGGCTCGCAAGACCGGCCGCGTCGTCATCGTCGATGAGGCCCGCGACCGCTGCAGCGTGGCGAGCCACATCGCCGCCGTGCTCGCGGACAAGGCCTTCCGTCATTTGAAGGCGCCCATCAAGCGCGTGACGGTGCCGAACGTCTGCATCCCCTATGCGCCGAACGCCGAGAAGCGCGTCATTCCGGACGCCGACCGGATCGTGCGCGTCGCCACCGAAACCGCGCGAGCCTGAAGGACCGCCCCCGATGCGAGTGAACCTCAAGTTGAACCGAGTCGGCATGAACATGCAGGAGGCGACCATCGCGAAGTGGCACAAGCAGCCCGGCGAGACGTTCAAGTCGGGCGATGCGCTCTACGACATCGAGACGGAGAAGGTGACGCAGGAGATCACCGCGAGCAGCGACGGCACGCTGCTCGAGGTCTTCGTGCCGGCGGGAGAGAACGTCGCCGTCGGCGCGCCGGTGTGCGCGGTGGACGTGAAGCTGTAATGGACTACAACCTGATCTCGTGCGACGACCATCTCGACCTCAACCAGTTGCCCGAGGACCTGTGGAGCGAGCGCCTCTCGCGCAAGGACCGTGAGCGTGCCCCGCATATCGAGGAGCGCGACGGCGCGTGGATGTGGATCTGCGAGGGTAAGCCCTGGGGCAGCTGGACGGGCCGCAACAAGGGCTCGAGCGCCCCCAAGCCCATCTACACCGCCTTCGATCGCGGAGGGGTCACCGACCTGACCGAGCGCCGTCCGGCGGTGCCGGCGCTGCGGCTCGCCGACATGGACCGCGACGGCATCCACACCCAGGTCATCTTCGGGCCGGTCACCTCGATCAAGAACGACGACCAGGAGTTCGCGGACGAGCTGCACCGCATCTACAACGACTGGCTGGGAGAGTTCTGCACCGTGGCGCCCGACCGGCTGCTGGGCGTGCCCATGCTGCCGCTCAACCCGGAATCGGCGGCGAAGGAGATCTACCGTCTCGCCCGACGCGGCGGCGTTCACCAGGCCAATCTACAGATCGCGACCGCGGAGCCCCGGCTGCACGATCCTCGCTGGGAGGCCTTGTGGAACGCGCTCGAGGAGACCGGAATCGTGCTCTCCTGGCACGTGACGGTGTTTGCGCCGCCGTCCGGCGACCCCGGCCGCGGCAACATCGCCGGCAACTTCACGCACATGAAGAGCTTCATCACCCAGTTCCTCGACGCCTTCGTCGACCTGTTCGCCTGGGCCATTCTCGAGCGCCATCCGAAGATGAAGGTGGTCATCGCCGAATCCGGCGCCGGCTGGCTCCCGTGGGTGGTCGAGGAGCTCGATTACCGCCACTGGCGCACCTGGGAGGCCGAGGCGTTCTACCGGGACAAGGGCGGCATTCCGCACAAGACCAAGCCGTCGGAGCTCTTCAAGCGTCAGATCTATTCGACGTTCCAGCAGAGCCCCGTCACCATGCGGCTTCTCGAGTTCTACGGCGACAATCTGCTGTGGGCCACCGATTACCCGCACCCCGACAGCATCTGGCCCAACTCCATTGCGACCCTCGAGCGCACGATGGGCCACCTGCCACGCGCGACCATCAAGAAGATCACGCACGACAACGCGGCGAAGCTCTACGGACTCAGCGTCTGATCCCCACGAAATTTGAGTCCGGGCGCCGTTTGCGCTGACGCGCTTGGGCAGTTTTGGCCCTGTCTCGGCATGGGCGGATGCTTTATTGACATGTCACCCCCTGCCGGTACGCCGCTCTGTTAGACTCCGCCCGCCGATTATTACAACCATTCGCTCTCGGGTGCGGGGTGTCTTCGTGCCGTCCATCGACTGCATCAAACAGCAGAAGCGAGCCATGGTCGTAGCGTATGCAAAATCCAACAATGCAAAAGGACTGATCCAGGTCGCGACGACGCTCGCGCCATTTGCGCTCCTCTGGTGGGTCGCCATCCGCGGCGCCGCCGCGTCCTACTACCTCACCGCCGCCGCAGCGGCGCTCCTGACGCTCTTTACTTTGCGTGTCTTCGCGCTGATGCACGAATGCGGCCACGGGAGCCTCTTCCGCAGCTCGCGGCTCAATGGGGCGATCGGGTTCGTTCTGGGGGTCGTCTCCGGCATGCCGCAATACGTGTGGTCGCGGCACCACAATTACCACCATGCCCACAACGGCAACTGGGAGCGGTATCGCGGACCCTACACGACGCTCTCGGTCGACGAATACGCGGCGATGACCGACATCCGCCAGCGCATGTACCGAGGCAAGTGCAGCATCGCGGCCGCCCCTCTGGCCGGCCTCATCTATTTGATCTTCAACCCGCGCTTCACCTGGGCGAAAGGCTCCGTGGGCCTCCTGATCCACCTCGCCAGAGCGAAGCTGGCGCGGCCGCGTCCATCGCTGCGGGAGCATTGCGCCGCCTATCGCACACGCTACTGGAGCTCGCGCAAGGAGTACTGGCACATGTTCTGGAACAATGCCGTTCTGCTGAGCGTATGGGCTCTGATGTGCCACGCGTTCGGCACGGTGCTGTTCTTCAGCGTCTACCTGGTCAGCGTCTCGCTTGCAGGCGCAATAGGCATCGTCCTGTTCACGGTGCAGCACAATTTCGAGCACGCCTACGCGAGCGACGACGGGCACTGGGACTGCGACATGGGGGCGATCGCAGGAACGAGCTTCCTGATCCTGCCGCACTGGTTGAACTGGTTCACGATCAACATCGGCTATCACCACGTCCACCATCTCTCCTCGAGCATTCCGAACTACTGCCTGGTCCAATGTCACGATCAATACCGGGACCTGTTCTCCGGCGTCAGGCGCGTGAAGCTCTCGCAGGTTCCCGGCGCGCTGAAATGCATTCTCTGGGATACGCACGCGCAGCGGATCATCTCGGTCGCGGAATATCTGCGGCAGGACTACTGTCCGTCCCGCGGCTAGCCGGCCCGAGCCGGCTTACGGCCGCAGAAGATGCGATAAATCGACCGCCACGTCGGGCAGCAGCGACAAGCTCAGGGTGCCCGGATCATCGGTGGCGACCGCATCCAAATAGGACCCTTCCTTCGGCGTGCGGAAGACGTGAAGCTTGCCGTCCGGCAGATTGACCACCCAGACTTCCGGGATCTCGTGGCGGGCGTAGAACGGCACCTTCGTGTGCAGGTCGTAACGCAGTGTGGTGTGGCTGACCTCGATGATGAGGTAGACATCCTGTGGGCCGGCGCCTTGCGTGCGATAGAAGTCTGCTCGGGGCTTCAAGACGGCGAGGTCGGGCTGCGGCTCGGAGTACTGACTCAGGCGAACCGACCCCTGGACGCGCACGATCGCGCGATCCCCGACCGCGTGCACGAAAAGATGATTCAGCTGATCCACCACGCTCGAATGATCTTGGCCGATCGGTGCCATCTCCAGGATCTCCCCTTCGATCAGCTCGACGCGCGCATCCAGCGCGAGCAAGCCGACTTCCGCCATCCGGTGGTACTCGTCCGCCGTAATTCGGTGGTGCCGGGGCAGCGATTCCTGCATGACTGCGCTCATGGGGCGATCTCGGAGAGGGCCAGTCTACTGCGACGGCGGCTCGTGGGCACCTTGGGTACGACGGCCAGGGTAATCGCCGCGGCCGCGAGATTCGATAGACATAACGGGTCTCTTCGCGCAGGAATGCGCAGTGTCGACGCGGAGACCGGATTTGAGGCGGCCGTAGTAGGACGTCCGCTACCGACGTCGTGGGGAGTGCTGAGGTGCTAGCGGCGATTCAGCAACGCGCTCCGCGCGTCAGGGTTCGTTGCCAGGTCGATTCAGGTCCACGCCATCGCCAGCGCACCGCGGCCTTGGCGTCCATGGTGATCTTCCGCTAGCGGGTGAACGTGAACACCACTTTCTCGATGGGTGTCTCGCCGGCTCCGACATCCCATACTTCGGTGACGTGCCGATGGGCATTCAGCCAACGCAAGACGACCTTGTAAGGACGGTGCAGCGAGCCGCTCAGGTACTCGTCGAGCTCTCCATAGAGCACGCTCGCCGCCCGCGTCGAGTCGGACGATGATCCGCGCGCCGTGAGCATCGAATTGTCCGCCGATTCGACCGACACTTCGACGACCTGCTTCGCGTAGCTGTCATAGCCCAGAATCGTGAACTCCTCGAACGGCTGCCCGAGCATCGTGCCCTTGATGTGGCAGCCCAGCCAGCGCCCGTCAATGACCCACGAGTACTCCGCCGTCCCCTTTGAATGAGTAGAGGTACCGGGCAACGCGATATCGACGTCCCAGCGACCGAGATACTGGGCGAGCGCCGCCTGCTGCGGACCGAGCTCGCTCGCCGCCCTGATCCGCGCCTCGATCGCCTGCTGAGCCGCCGCGTCGCTCGCTGCGGGCGGGTCCGCCGGTGCAGCCGCTCGAGTGATCGAGGACATGGCAACCGCACACAAGGAACTCGCGAGCACCGCGCGCCATCTGCTCATTGAGCACCCCCTGGTCTTGACGGGCTATTGAGCTGCCGATGATGGCGCGACCTGCGACATGATCGCAAGCAGCCGTCCACGTTAAGAGGGGGCGACGGGCTGACTCCTCGCGAGCCTATGGCCGCAAGAGGCGCGACAGATCGACGCTCACATCCGGGAGCAGCGACAGGCTCGCGACGCCGGGCTCGCCGGTCGAGAAAGTGTCCCGATACTGCCCTTCGATCGGTGTGCGAAAGACGTGCAGCTGGCTTCCAGGCAGATCCACGACCCAGACTTCCGGAATCTCGTGCCGGGCGTAGAGCGGCACTTTCTTGCGTAGGTCGTAGCGCAGCGTCGTATCGCTCACCTCGATGACGAGATAGACATCCCCGGGGCCGGCTCCCGCGGTGCGGTAAAAATCAGCCCGAGGCTTGAGGAGCACCAGGTCCGGCTGTGGCTCGGAGTACTGACTCAGGCGAGCCGGCCCCTGGATCTGGACGATCGCCCGATCCGCGACGGCATGCACGAACAGATGGTTCAGCTGATTCACCACGCCTGCGTGGTCCAGGCCGATCGGCGCCATCTCCAGGATCTCCCCTTCGATCAGCTCCACTCGCGCATCCGGTGCGAGCAAGCCGACCTCCGCCATCCGGTGGTATTCGTCCGCCGTGATTCGGTGATGCCGGGGCAGCGATTCCTGCATGACTGCGTTCATGAGACGGTCCTGGATTACGACAAGTCTACAGCGGCTGCAGCCCACTGGCATCTCGGCTACGGTGGCCAGAATATCCGCCGCGACTGTCGAGTCGACAGACATATTACTGGTCTCTTTGCGCAGGAATGCGCGATATCCCCGCAGCGATTGTGTTTGAGGCGGCGGTGGCACGACGTCCCTCACGGACGTCTCAGAGCGACGAGGTTGTTGCAACCCTTCAGGCGGGAAACGAGCAGCGGCGAGCGGGTGCTGATCGGCGCGCGGTGTCGATCGTCAGCAGCTCCTCGAAAAATCCGCCGAACGAGTTGACGCGGTCCACGAAGTGGATCTCCAGAATCCAGTGCCGGCGCCGCTGATCGTCGTCGAGCTCACGCAGTCGCAGCTCATTGCCGTGTCGAATCGAGAGCCGCCCGGGATCGCCCGGACTGCGCTCGTGAGGGAAATGGCCGATCGGGTGGCCCGCCGTCGGGGCGCCGAACTCCCAGCCGGATCGGCGGGCAAGGTCACTCACGAAGTCGTACAGGGCCCCCGCCGTCAAATCCGGCTCACTCCGATAAAGCTCCTTCCCCCTATGAAAAGCGGCCTCGATGTCGCGAACCAGTCGGTGTTTGTTCCCGTCCGAGCCGAGCACGTACGTGCGACCGAAGTCCGCCTCCCACTCCTCGAAGACTGGCCCGAAATCGAGATACACCGCATCGTCGTCACCAACGCGGCGATCGGGCGGATCCGCATGGTACGGAAGCAGTGTATTGGGGCCGCACCGGACCACCCGTTTGTGCCAGTGCCGGCGCACTCCAAAGCGCCGCTCCGCGAGAGTGTAGATCTCTGCGCTGAGCTCGCTCTCGAGAATACCCGGCCGTATGAGTGCGGATTCGACGACTTCCGAGAATAGGTTCTGCGCCTTCCTCTGTGCGTCAGCCAATGCTCGTTCTACGGGTCCCACCGGTGCTGCTCCACGATCGACACACGCTGCCGTACCCGCGCCGGGTCCGCACAGCAAGCGAGTATCTCGGCCTTCACCAGACCTCGAAATCGCTATCGCCGACAGGCCGCGCGTGCTCGCCCCACTTGCCACTCTTGCGCCAGTAGTCGTAGAGGCCGAGGTCGCGCACGAGATCCTTGAAGCGCGGGTCGCGCCGCAGCCCGGCGAGAGCCGGCATCCAGATGTCGAGGACGGTCTGGCCGTGCATCTCGACGTAGGCCCGCCGCAATGCCCTGAATGCAAGATCACGGTCGCCATAATGCTCAGCCCAATGCGCGAGCGAGCCGAGGCGCCAACCATCCTGGTAATGTGGATCGTCGAAGGCGGCACGGATCAGGGCGAGCGCCCTTTCCGGTTCGTCCAGCACCTGCGCGAGCGCCGGGTAAAACGGCAGCGAGCTCGTGTCCTGGCCAAAGGCCGCGACGAAGCGCTGCTTGGCGCGCGCCGTGTCCCCACGGACCCACATGCGCGTCACAGCGCGCCACTCGATGTGGGCGTGATCACCCGGCAAATCCTTGCTGCGCGCATATTCGGCGTCGGCTTCCTCGGGCCGGCCGGCGAGATCCAAGTGAAATTGCAGATGGAACGACTCGGAGAGTGCCAACGGGTCCACGCGCAACGCGGCATACGTCGCGGCGAGCGCCTCCTCATGACGTCCCAAGATCGCTAGAACGTAGCCATAAACGCTGAATGGAGCCTCGTTGTCCTTCGCCAGCTCCACCGCCTTCGAGTAGCCTTGCTCCGCCCCTTGCCAGTCATAGCGAAGCAGGCTCTCCACGCCCTGTATCGTGTAGCTCATGGCGGTGCTCGGCGCGAGCGCGAGCACGCGCTTTAAGGCGCGGCTCATGTCCTCTTTGGCGGCCGCGGCAGCCTCGGGGAAGAAAATCGTAGACAGCCTGAGCGCGTTCGCGAGCTCGACCCAGCACTGGACGAACTGCGGATCGAGCGCCAGGGCTTCGCGGTAAAGCTCGACGGCGCGCATCACGCTCGGTGAAAGAGCGAAGGGCCTCGCCCGCAGATACTTGTCGTAAGCTTCGACGCTCTCCGTGCCGCGCTCCTCGATCGCCCGCTTCTCTTCCGGCAGCAGCTTGAGCCTCAGGGCCTTGACGATCGCTTGCGAGATCTCATCCTGCAGCGCGAAGATATCGGACAGGTCTCGGTCGTAGCGCTCGGCCCAGACATGGCCGTTGGTCGCGCCGTCGATCAGCTGTGCAGTGATGCGCAGGCGGTTGCCCGACTTGCGAACGCTCCCTTCGAGCACGTGGCTCACCTGGAGCTGCCGCGCCACCTGCGGCAGATCGACGTGCTTGCCTTTGAAGGTGAAGGCCGAATTGCGCGAGATGACCGTGAGCGCCGAGACCTTGCTCAGGTCGGTGATGATGTCCTCCGAGATGCCGTCGGAGAAATACTCCTGCTCGGCATCGCCGCTCATGTTGGCGAACGGCAGGACACAGATCGAGATGCCGCGAGCCGGCTGCGCCCGCGTGTCGGCCGCTTCACGCGCTGCGCGGGCCCGCTCGTGCTCCCGCTCGCCTGCCACCTCCTGGGCCGTCGTGCCCGCCACGTCGAGCGCCGGCTGGCGCTCGACCAGCGGCTTTAGGGCGCGGCACAGGTCGTGATAGCTCTGACTGTCTGCCACCCCGTCCCAACCGTCGAGATCGGTGGTGTGCATGGCGCGGGCATCGATCGGGAGCTTCGCCTTGTCGAGCCGCACGGGGACCAGAATGCCGCGGTCGGCTGCGTCGCGCGCTTCACCACGCACCCAGCGAGAGTCGACCGAAGCCGACGTCCACACGACGATCACCGCCTTTGCGGCATCGAGCTCTTGCGCGATTCGGCGGTCAAACTCCTGGCCCGGAGCGATCTCCGGGTCCCACCAGACGCTCCAGCCCCGAGACTCGAGCGCAGCGACGAGCGGCGCTACCCGCGCTTTATCGGTCCTCGCATACGAAACGAAGATGTCGGCCATCAGTACTCGCTCGACCGTCTCCGACGACGCTCCCGAAGCTCCGCAACGCTGCTCGCTCGGCGCGGGCAGCATTACGAGCCGGTTCTTGATTCCGCCTCAGAACGCGATGTGCTCCATGTACCCGCCGTCCACTTGCAGGTTCTGCCCGACGGTGAAGCCCGACTTCGGGCTCGCGAGGAACACCACCGCGGAGGCGATGTCCTCGGGTTTGCCGAGCCGGCCGATCACGCAGTGCTCGAGCGCGTCCTGGTAGGCGGCGGGGGCACGCTGCTTGATGAAGTCCCAGGGGCCGTTCTCGAAGTAGATCGGGCCTGGCGAGACCATGTTGACCCGCACGCCGTCCTTCGCCACCTCCTTGCTGAGCTGGGCCCCGTAGGCGATCAACGCCGCCTTGCACGAGCCGTAGGCGAGGATGCCGGGAGCCCTCAGTGCCTTGGACATCACACCCGAGATGCTGCAAATGAGGACGATCGCGCCGGACTTGGACTTCTTCAAATACGGCAAGGCCGTCTCGCAGCCGCGCACGCCCGCGAGGATGTCCGCCTCGAAGCACGCCTCCCAGCCCTCCTCGCCCGTGCGGCCCGGCGTGCCGGTCGTGTTGGAGACGAAGATGTCGAGGCCGCCCAGCCGCTCCGCCGCACTGTTGACGAAGCGGATGTACGCATCCTTCTGGGTCACGTCCACCGCATCGCCGATCGCGTTGACGCCCTTCGCCTTGAGCTCGCGCACGGTGCGCTCGACGTTCGCCGCGGTGCGCGAGCAGATCGCGACTTGGACTCCCTCGTCGGCGAGCTGCTGCGCGATGCAAAGGCCGATGCCGTGCGTCGCCCCCGTCACGATGGCCTTGCGGCCCTTCAGCTCGAGATCCATGTGTCAATCCCCCTTACCGTCAATCGGTGCACCTGCGCCGCGTCTCAAAACGGATAGTGCCGCGGGCCGATCTGCACCGTGATCCAGCGCAGCTCCGTGAACTCGTTGATGCCGGCCTTGCCGCCGAAGCGGCCGTAGCCGGAATTCTTCACCCCTCCGAAGGGCATCTGCGCCTCGTCCTGGACGGTCGGGGAGTTCACATGGCAGATGCCGGAGTCGATGCGCTTCGCGATCTCGATGCCCTTCGCGAGGTCGCGGGTGAACACGGCAGCCGACAGGCCGTACTCCGTATCGTTCGCGAGCGCGACGGCGTCATCGACCGTCTTCACGCGCGTGATCGACACCTGCGGGCCAAAGGACTCCTCTCGGAAGAGCGCCATCTTCGGGGTGACGTGATCGACCACGACACCCTTCATGACGGTGCCTGAGGTCTTCTCCCCGCCCGCGAGCACCTTGGCTCCCTGAGCGACCGCCTCGGAGACCAGCTTCTCCACCCGATCGACCGTCGGCCGGCCGACGACCGAGGCCAGCACGAACTCCCCTTGCCGCGGGTCCCCGACCGGGAGCGCCGCCACGCGCTTCGCGAGCTTCGAGGCGAACTCATCCGCGACCTTCTCCTGCACGATGACGCGCTCGGTCGACATGCAGATCTGGCCCTGGTTGGCGAACGCGCCGAACACGGTGGCGCTCACCGCGGCATCGATGTCCGCATCGTCGAGCACGATGAGCGGCGCCTTGCCGCCGAGCTCGAGCAGCACCGGCTTCAAGTACTTCGCCGCGGTCTCGGCGACGAGCTTGCCGACGCGGCTTGAGCCCGTGAAATTGACCCGCCGGACGGCCGGATGGGAGATCAAGGCCTCCGAGACGGCCCCGGCGTCCTTCGCATCGTGGGTGATGACGTTGACGACGCCATCGCCGAGCCCCGCCTCCTTGAGGACGGTGCCGATCAGGCGGTGGGTCGCCGGACAGACTTCCGAGGCCTTGAGGACGACGGTGTTGCCGCAGGCGAGCGGCATCGCGACCGAGCGTACGCCGAGAATCACCGGGGCGTTCCACGGCGCAATGCCGAGCACGACACCGACCGGCTGGCGCAGCGCCATGGCCAGCACCCCGGGTACGTCCGACGGGACCACCTCCCCGGTGATCTGCGTGGTGAGCGCCGCCGCCTCGCGCAGGAGCAGCGCGCCGAAGTGCACGTTGAAGTGGCCCCAGCCCATCGTGCAGCCGGTCTCGGCCAGCATGAGCGTCGCGAACTGGGCGGATTTGGCCTCGAGCAGGTCGGCCGCCTTGTTGAGCTTCGCGCGCCGCTCGTTCGGGCCGAGCGCGGACCACTTGGGGAAGGCCTTCGCGGCGGCGTCGGCCGCGGCCTTGGCGTCGTCGGCCGTTGCGGCTGCGGCGCGCGTCGCCACCTCGCCGGAGACGGGATTCTGGCGGTTGAAGGTCGCGGAATTCTTGGCCGACACGTCGCGGTCGCCGATCAGAAGCTGCACTTGTTCCATGGTCGTCTCCGGGTTGGTCGTGGTCTCCGGGCAGGCCGTCTCCGGTTTTGCGGCCGGCGCCCGCCCCAGGGCGGGCGGGGGTTCACGGCGCGGTATTCTTGAGCCGGCCTGGCAGCTTATGAAGGGGCGCAGAGCCCCGTCAAGTCATCGAGTAATCCTTCTGGGTCCGCGCGTACTCGAGGAAATAATCGAGCGCGAGGGGGTTCGCGACGGCATCCCGATTGGCCGCCTTGGCGAGCGGCATCCCCGCGAGGATGCGGCGCACGGGCACCTCCATCTTCTTGCCCGTCAGCGTGTACGGGATATCCGGGACCAAGTAGATCTTGTCCGGCACGTGCCGCGGCGAGTACTCCTGGCGCAGCTTCGCGCGCATCTTGTCCTTCAGGGGCTCGTCGAGCTCGCGCCCGTCCTTGAGCTTGACGAATAGCGGCATGAAGAACTTCCCGCCCGGCAGATCGAGGTTGACGATGAGCGAGTCGTCCACCTCGGGAATGAGCGCGAGCGAGCGGTAGATCTCGGCGGTGCCGATGCGCACGCCGTGCCGGTTGAGCGTCGCGTCCGAGCGCCCGAGCACGAAGGAGCTCCCCCGCTCGTTGATGCGGAAGAAGTCCCCCTGGCGCCAGATGCCGGGATATTCCTGGAAGTACGACTCCCGGTAGCGCTCGAAATTGCGGTCGTTCCACAGGAACACCGGCATCGACGGCATGGGCTTCGTCACGACGAGCTCACCCACCTGGTTCACGACGCTCTCGCCGCGCTCGTTGAACGCATGAGCGTCGACGCCCAGCATGCGGGCCTGGATCTCTCCCGCGCGCACCGGCAGCGTCGGCACGCCGGCGACGAACGCGGAGCAGATGTCCGTGCCGCCGCTGCCGTTCTGCACCCACAGGTCCTGCTTGACGTTGCGATAGAACCAGTCCATGACCTCCGGCGTCACGGGCGAGCCCGCGAGCATCACGGAGCGGAGATGGGCGAGCTTGAACTTGCGGTTCGGAACGATACCCGCCTTCTCGAGCAGCGACACGTAGCCCGGATTGGCCCCGATCAGCGCGGCGCCCGACTCCTCGTACATTCTCCAGAGCGAGTCCGGCTCCGGGTGCATCAGGCTGCCGTCGTAGAGCACGGGACACACGTTCGCGACGAGGCAGCTCACGAGGAAGTTCCACATCATCCAGCCGGTCGTCGTGTAGAAGAACAGCCGCTCCCCGGGGCGCATGTCCATCTGGAAATTGAGCGCCTTCAACTGCTCGATGAGGATGCCGCCGTGGCTGTGCACGATGGCCTTGGGCAGGCCCGTGGTGCCGGAGGAGAAGAGGATCCACAGCGGATGTCCGAACGGCACCTGCTCGAAGCGGAACTCACTCGCCGCAACCGGCGGGCGCTCGATGAGCTCGTCTCAGAAGAGCGTGTGAGTCGAGAATGGCGTCCGCTCGTGGGCGTTGAGATACGGCACGCACACGACGTGCTCGAGAGATGAGAGCTCGCCGATGATCTTCGCGAGCTCTCTCCGCCGGTCGAAGGGCTTCGCGGCGTACTGATAGCCGTCGACGCAGAAGAGCAGCTTCGGCGAGAGCTGCGTGAACCGGTC